>USKC01000092.1 GCA_900555195.1 uncultured Lachnospiraceae bacterium | reverse complement strand
CAAATAATCTTTCACGTTTTTCAATCGTACATAGAAAGAAGATGAGAAATGATGCCTTTAACGATGGTGCAGAATGGTGAGCCGACTGTGATCCGCAGAGTCGGCGGAAAAGAAGAGACCAGAAGATTCCTTGAGAATCTGGGGTTTGTGGCCGGAGGTGTTGTGACGGTGATATCTGAGACAGGCGGCAATATGATCGTTAATGTCAAGGATTCCAGAGTCGCCATAGGAAAAGATATGGCGAATAAAATCATGGTCGGCTGATAAGGCCTGCCAGGCTTTGCCAGACCCGCATGCGGTGAAAAAGGATGCAGAGTGAAAGACCACAGGCTGAAAACGGCTTTGCGGCAAGTTGCTTCGCAGCAGGCCATTGTGCGGCAAGCTCTTTCGCAGCTTGCCCTAAAGTAGCTTGCGGTACAATGGCTTGCATATATCAGGAGGAAAAGGAGACAGTATGAGGACATTGAAGGAGATTCCCTGCGGGGAGAGTGTGAAGGTTGTGAAGCTGACGGGAGAGGGCGCGGTGAAAAGGCGCATCATGGACATGGGAATTACCAAAGGAGTGGAAGTCTATGTCAGAAAAGTTGCCCCGCTCGGAGATCCGATGGAAGTGACCGTCAGAGGGTATGAGCTTTCTGTGCGTAAGGCGGATGCCGGGATGATCGAGGTGGAATAGGTTGTTTTTTGTATAATAAGTTAGATTTATCTAACAAAAGATAGCTATTTCAAAAACAAAATCATACATAACAAACAACATGGCGGATGCGGCGGCAGATATGCCGCGACACCAGGCTGTGAGGTGGAAAGAGGGAGACTATGGCGATTAAAATTGCATTGGCAGGAAATCCGAACTGCGGAAAAACGACGTTGTTCAATGCGCTGACCGGTTCCAATCAGTTTGTGGGAAACTGGCCGGGCGTGACGGTTGAGAAGAAAGAAGGAAAGCTGAAAGGTCACAAGGATGTGGTGATTATGGATCTTCCCGGCATCTATTCCCTTTCTCCGTATACGCTGGAGGAAGTGGTGGCGAGAAATTACCTGATCTCTGAGAGACCGGATGCGATTCTCAACATTGTGGACGGCACCAACGTGGAACGAAACCTTTACCTGTCCACCCAGCTGATGGAACTGGGGATTCCGGTTCTGATGGCGGTGAACATGATGGACGTGGTGGAGAAGAGCGGTGATGTGATCAACACCAAGAAACTGGGCGAAAAGCTGGGGTGCGAGGTGGTTGAGATCTCTGCGCTGAAGGGAACCAATATCCAGAAAGCTGCCGAAAAGGCGGTTGCCCTGGCGAATAAGAAGAACAAGACAGCTCCTGCACATACCTTTGCCCCGGAAGTGGAATCCGTGATCGGCGAAGTGGAAGGGATGCTTGGAAATAAGGTTCCGGAAGAACAGAAGCGGTTTTTCGCGATTAAGCTGCTGGAGAAGGATGACAAAATCCAGGAACAGATGACGAATGCCCCCGATGTGTCTGCGCAGATCGCCCGGCTGGAGAAAGAGATGGATGATGATACGGAAAGCATCATCACCAATGAAAGATATGTCTATATCTCTTCCATTATCGGAGAGTGTTATAAGAGAAGCCGGAAGGAGAAAATGACGACTTCTGACAAGATCGACAGGATTGTGACGAACCGGTGGCTGGCCCTTCCGATTTTTGCGGCGGTGATGTTTGTCGTTTACTATGTATCCGTTACGACGGTGGGAACCTGGGCCACGGACTGGGCGAATGACGGCCTGTTCGGCGACGGCTGGAGCCTGTTCGGCCTGGTGGATGTGCCGGGCATCCCGGTTCTGGTGGAATCTCTGCTGACGTCCATAGGCTGCGCTGACTGGCTGCAGGGCCTGATTCTGGACGGTATTGTTGCGGGCGTGGGTGCGGTGCTCGGATTCGTTCCGCAGATGTTGGTGCTCTTCATCTTTCTGGCATTCCTGGAGGGCTGTGGATATATGGCGAGAGTCGCCTTCATCATGGACCGTATTTTCCGCAAATTCGGTCTGTCCGGGAAGTCTTTCATTCCCATGCTGATCGGCACGGGCTGCGGTGTTCCCGGCGTTATGGCTTCCAGAACGATTGAGAATGACAGAGACCGCAAAATGACGATTATGACCACCACGTTTATTCCCTGCGGAGCGAAACTTCCAATTATCGCCCTGATTGCAGGCGCTCTGTTTGATGGAGCGGCATGGGTTGCTCCCAGCGCGTATTTTGTGGGAATTGCGGCGATCATCTGTTCCGGCATCATCCTGAAGAAGACCAAGATGTTTGCGGGGGATCCTGCTCCCTTTGTCATGGAGCTTCCTGCCTATCATCTTCCCACGGTAGGAAATGTGCTCCGCAGCATGTGGGAACGCGGCTGGTCCTTCATTAAAAAGGCAGGTACCGTTATTCTGCTTTCCACCATTGTTATATGGTTCACCACTTACTTCGGATGGGTGGACGGACAGTTCAGAATGCTTGATGATATGGAGATTGACCACAGCATCCTGGCTGGAATCGGCAATGCGATCGCATGGCTCTTCATTCCTCTCGGATGGGGCAACTGGAGATCTGCTGTTGCGGCAATCACCGGCCTGGTTGCGAAAGAAAACGTGGTGGGCACCTTCGGTATCCTGTACGGGTTTGCGGAAGTGGCTGAAGACGGAACCGAAATCTGGGGGTCTCTTGCGGGAAGCATGACCGCGGCTGCGGCGTATTCCTTCCTGACCTTTAACCTCCTGTGCGCTCCCTGTTTTGCTGCAATGGGCGCAATCAAGAGAGAGATGAACAATGCGAAGTGGTTCTGGTTCGCGATTGGATATCAGACGCTCTTGGCGTACGTTGTGTCCCTGTGTGTATACCAGATCGGCAGCTTGATTACCGGAGCCGGATTCGGTATCTGGACCGTTGTGGCATTCCTCCTGGTGATCGGCTTCATCTATCTGCTGGTAAGGCCTTATAAAGAAAGTAGCACACTGAAAGTGAATATGAAACGGATGGCCAGTGCGAAGTAAGGGATTGTGCAGAGTGTCTTGGCAATCAAACAACGGATACCGCGCTTCGCGGAGTATCCTTATGCTTAAGCGGAAGCAGACCAGGTGACAGAGTGTACCTGGCCTGCTTCTTTTCTCATACCTTCCATTCCTCCCATTTCTCTGATAGAATAGTTGCAGAAAAATGCTTTGATATGGGAGGAAGGACGAAAATGGAGCGGGAAATTGATCTGGGGCAGGTATCGGACGGGAAACTGTATGCAGCCAATGACCTGGTGAAAGTGGGATGCTCAGACTGTGCCGGATGCAGCGCCTGCTGCCAAAATATGGGAACTTCTATCATCTTGGATCCGTATGATATCTGGCAGCTACAGGCTGGACTGGGAAAAGGGTTTGCAGAACTGATGGCGGAAGGAAGAATTGAATTGAATATGCAGGATGGCCTGATCCTGCCGAACCTGAAATTGGCCGGAGAGGGGGAAAGCTGCACATTTCTGAACGCGGAGGGAAGATGTTCGATCCATTCGTTCCGCCCGGGCTTCTGCAGGCTTTTTCCTTTGGGCAGGATCTATGAAGAGAACGGGGAGTTTCACTATTTCCTCCAGATCCATGAATGCAGAAAAGAAAATCGGACGAAGGTCAGAGTGAAGAAATGGATCGGCGTTGCGGACTGGAACAGGTATGAACAGTTCGTGAAAGACTGGCACGCTTTTTTGAAAGAGCAGAGGGAGTTGGCGCACAGGTATGCGGGGGAAAAGGAGATGAAGGAGCTGAATCTGTCTCTTCTTGGACGTTTTTATGTGGAGCCCTATGATGGGAAGGCAGATTTTTACGGACAATTCTATTCTAAAATTACTTGACGGAATGCCTATAGTGGAGGTAAGCTTAACATAAGTGTAAAGGAATTGTAACATATTCTGACAACATATCTGTTGACTTATGGGCGAAAGCGCCCGTCATTGATTTTGGAAGGCTGGCCGTATCGTATGGTGTGCGTTGCTTTACCAGAGAGATTCCTCGGATAAGAGGGGCCGCCGGTTTTAACAAAAGAGGTAAGGAGATCAGAGATTCCCATGAAATATAGATTCAGAAGAACAGTAACGGCGGCCTGCCTGGCAGCGGCTTTTTTTATGGCCTCACAGCAGATAGGCGTCCAGGCGGCTTCAGGCGGCGTAGGCGTGATGACCGAGGAGGAATCCGGGGAAGAACAGGAAGGGACGCAGGAAACAGGGGAGATACCAGAAACAGAGGGAATCCAGGAAACGGGAGAAACGCAGACGGCGGAAGGAGCACAGGAAACAGAAGGGATGCAGGGCGCAGAAGCAGCGGAAAGCTGGCCTGAGGGCCCTTCTATTGTGGGAGAGGCCGGAATCGTCATGGAAGCGTCCACGGGTACGATTCTTTATGCCAAGAATATTCATGCACAGTACTATCCGGCCAGCATTACGAAGATTCTGACCGCTCTTTTGGTGATAGAGAACTGCGAGATGGACGAGATCGTCACGATTCCTCATGATGCGGTGTATATGGAAGATAAGGGTTCCCATATTGCGCTGGATGAAGGGGAAGAGCTGACTGTTGAGGACTGTCTTTACGGAATGCTTCTGGCTTCTGCCAATGATGCGGCCTACGCGCTGGCCGAGCATGTGGCGGGAAGTATCGAAGCATTTGCGGATATGATGAACGCACGGGCAGCGGAGCTGGGCTGTCAGGATAGCCATTTTGTGAATCCGCATGGACTCCCGAATGAACAGCATCTGACCAGTGCCTATGATATGGCCTTGATTACGAAAGAAGCCCTGAAGTATGATATCTTCAGAAAGATATCGGAGACGACCTTTTATGAGATCCAGCCATCCGAAAAGCAGCCGGATCTGATTCCGATGTCCAACCATCATAAAATGCTTCTGAACGGCCAGTATCACTATGAAGGCGTGTTTGCCGGGAAAACCGGTTATACCGTGGCGGCGAAAAATACGCTGGTCACCTGTGCAGGACGTGATGGAATGGAACTGATCTGCGTGACGATGAAGACAGAAGGGCGGCAGGTTTATGTGGATACTGCGGCGCTGTTCGATTTTGGATTTGAGAACTTTAAGAAGCTGGACATCGCGAGCAATACCCCTCAAAGTGTGGAGGCGGCTGTTCATGCCAGAACGGCCGGAGAGGAAACCGGAAGCGTGCAGGAGGAAGCGGTTGCGGTGCAGGTGTCAGAGGACGGCTATGTGGTGGTTCCTTCAGATGTCTCCTTCGATCAGCTGACCCAGGATCTCTATTATGATACCGAGAACGCAAAAGAAGGTGAAACTGCGCTCATGGTTTATCATTATGGAGAACATGAAGTGGGGCAGGCATTGATCGCGCTTCCAGAGACATTGGTGGTGCCTGAAGAGACAGAGGCGGAGCCTGAAACGATAGCGGAGCCGGTTCCGGAAGAGAAAGGTACGTTTACATTTCATTGGTGGTATGTGCTGATTATCCTTCTGCTGTTGGCAGGCATCGCCTGCGGGATTTTCTTCTTTGTGCGCAGGCAGATCTGGAAGCACAGATGGCGCACGCGCAGCGGGAGAGGGAATGAGGATCTGATCTATCGGGATCATCCGAGGAGGAATCGGGTTTATCGGATACAGGCCAGAAAGCGCCGCAGGAGGCGGTAAAAGGAGCGGGGCGGACTTGCTTTTTTCGTATGAAATGTTATGATAAAAAGAGAAGGCGAAGAGCCATCAAGAAGGGGGGAAGTGGAAATGAAGTTTGGCAGGTTGATGAAAATGGCGGTTGCGGCCGCAGCGGTGTTGTTCTGCATTGTTCCGCTGAAGGCGGAGGCATCGGAAGTGATCTCATCTGTGGAGTATGGAGAAGTGCTTTATTTGGATGATGAACAGGTGTCCGGCCTGATTTTTACAGAGTGGAATGACAAGGTGGAGCAGTTTGCCAAAGAGGTGACTGCGGATCCGTATTTTATCAGATATAATAGTCTGGATGCCGTGATGGCTAGGCTGAAAGCGGGATCTGTTGCCTCCGTTGTGATCGATGAAAACGGTAATGTGACACAGTACAAAGATATGGCAGCCCTTCAGCAGGATGTGGCGGCGCATCTGGCCAATGTGGCAGCTTTGGATGCGATGACTCCGGAACAGAGGTTGGCGCTGGAGAATCAGCAGCTTACGGCGATGGCCTGGCAGGCGCAGATAGTGGCGCTGCTGCAGCAGGAGATGGATGTTTATCTGCAGGCTGCGGTGTCAGCTGGGATGACGGAAGAGGCAGCCATGGCGCAGGAGTATCTGGATGTATGCAATTATCTGCAGGCCCTCCTTGTAGCGAAGCAGCAGGCGCTTCTTCTCTACCAGCAGAATGCGGCTCCTGAGGTTTTGCAGCAGGCGCTTGTGACCGTACAGAATTATGCGGCTGCTCAGCAAGCCGCCACGTCAGCATTTCTGGAGAAATATCAGAGTGAAGTGGCTGAAGAATTGCTGTTGCTCATGGCAAGCGATTAACTGTAAGAAATAGTTTTAGGAAGAGAAAAAGAGCGGCTCGTGAAGGCGGGCCGCTCTTTTTTGCGCATGCATCAGCTTGCTAGGGGTTATTTGACTGTCCCATTTGGGCGGACAGCTGCTTCAGCTCTTCTATGAGCTGCATATCCTCACGCGTTAATTTGAGGTTGGCATTGTACGTTTTTCCATCTGCACAGGAAACCGTAATCTCTATCAGGGAACCTTCCGAAATGGCATTCTGTGAAAGGAGCGCCTGAAAGAAGGCAGGGAGCTTGGGGTGCCGCGCCTTGAACTGATCCCAGGCGCCTTTTAGCTGAAGTAATTTCAGAGGATTTATAGAATTCATGAATAAAACTTCCTTTCCGCCGGATATTTGCTGCAAGATTTTGACTGATGCCATTATAGCAAAGGAAGGGGATGGATTTCAATGCGGAATTCCAAAGACGCACAGAATTTCACGGATGTTGGGCGCGGACAGCATCACCGAAGGCAGCTGTGGAAGGGATTTCATGTGCGGATGCGCGGACATAACTGCGAGTTGTGCGGACATAACTGTGCGGTCACACGGCCACAATGGATTCGACAGAAGCCGGGAAAGATGATAGAATAGAACCAATAAACACGCAGGCATTTGGATACAGCGGTGAGAATGAGAGGAAAAGGAACGGAATGATTTTCAAATGTAAAAATTGCGGTGGAAATGTGGTCTATGATCCGGAGCGAAAGGAAATGGTCTGCCCGTACTGCGACGGAATACAGACTCAGGAGAGGGAGGCAGGAAAGGGGCTGACAGTGTGTTCTAACTGCGGCGCCCCCATGGAGGCGGGAGAATACGGTTCAGCCGTGAAATGTGAGTATTGCGGCCATTATACGATTTTTGAAGAGAGAGTGGAAAAAGAATACCGTCCTCAGTTCATTCTTCCCTTTCGGCTGGGACAAAAAACGGCTGCGGAGCGTATGAAGGCAGAGTTTAAACGCCGGATTTTCGCGCCGGATTCTTTTTTGTCGGAAGCGAGCGTCGGAAAAATGGAGGGAAGCTATGTCCCATTTTGGCTGTATGATATGTCGGCAGATTGTTTCTATTCGGGAACCGGGACGAAGGTGCGGGTCTGGACAAGGGGGGATACACAGTATACGGAGACTTCCTATTATCAGGTGATCCGGGAGATGGAGGTGGATTTTGATAAAGTGCCTGTGGACGCATCGATAGATCTGAATGATGAGGTGATGGATCTTCTGGAACCCTATCAATATGGGGAACTGGAGGATTTTGCTCCGGAATATATGTCGGGCTTTCTGGGAGAGGTCTATAACAAATCAGCGGAAGAACTGTCAGAAAGGGCGGAGGACCGGGCGAGGGAGGATGCCAGGAGCCTGGTGCATGAGACGGTGGCGGGATATTCCACGATCCTTCCGCAGCAGGAGACAATTCAGCTGGCGCGCCGGCAGGCCCATTATGCGCTGCTGCCCGTCTGGTGCTACAGGTACCGTTACAGAGAGAAAGACTATGACTGTTTCGTGAACGGGCAGACGGGAAAGGTGGTCGGAAAAGCGCCGGTGTCCGCCGGGTGTATTGCGGCTTATGGGGGCACATTTTTCCTGTGTATGCTGGCAATCATGACGTTGGTCACCGCGATATTGGAGGTATTATAGGACGATGGACGTGAATCTGAAAAACTATATCCGCCATTTCCGCTTTTATTTTCTGGCGATCCTGATCCTGGCTGTGATTTGGGCGCTGCTGTTCGTAATAAATAACAGGGACAGCCAGACCGCATTTGTGCGGACGAATCAGGAATGCACCACACAGGAGAGGGTATTTGATTATGCGGATGTGCTGAACGACAGCCAGGAAGCGGATCTCAGGGCGCTGATCTCTGAAAAGGAAGCGCAGACAGGCTGCGATATTGTTCTGGTGACCCTGAATGAATCGCTGGAGGATTATGCAAAAGCATATGAATCCGGGCTGGGGTATCTGGAGCCTTATCAGTATACGATGGTTTATGCGGATAATTTCTATGACGAGCATCTGTTCGGTTATGATAAGCCCTATGGGGACGGCGTATTGCTGTTGGATAACTGGTACAGGGAGGCAGATGGAAACGTATATTCATGGCTCAGCACCTGCGGGAGGGCGGAAGCGCAGTTCTCGGAAGGGATGATCGAAAGGCTTTTGGATCAGGCGTTGGAAAATGTGGATGAAGATCCGTATGGGGCGTACAGGGAATATGTGACTCTGTTTGCCCAGGCGATGACGCAGGGGATGGATACGAGGGTGGAGATCCCCATATATGTCCCCGTCCTCGGCACACTGATTGCGGCAGGAATCTATATCGGTGTGAATCTGCAGATGAATAAGGGGATGAAGACGGTTAACCTGAATACATATGTGAAGGGCGGCAGGCCAAGGATGAAGCGTAAGGAGGATATTTTCCTGAGGAAGACGGTGTCAAAGCGGCATATTGAACGCAACAGCGGCAGCGGCGGAGGCGGAGGAGGCGGCCATCATGTATCTTCAGGAGGCGTATCCCATGGAGGAGGCGGCCACAGCAGATAGGGCACGGATTGCAGAATGGGGAAAGCGTGCGAAGCGCTACGATTTTTTCACTATCAATTAGCATGCGTGCGGAGGGCGCGCAGATAGGAGGGCGGATGAGAATACAGTATTTGGGACATTCCTGTTTTAAAATTGAATCGGAAGGCTTTTCGGTGATCCTGGATCCATATGAGAAGGGTTCTGTCCCAGGGCTCCGGGATCTGGATGAGGAAGCGAACCTGTGCCTGTGCAGCCATGAGCATGGAGACCATAATGGAAGGGATTGTGTGAAAATAACGGATGCAGGGAAACGGAATCCGTTTGAGATTGAGCGCCTGTACAGCTGGCATGATGATGCGCAGGGCGCGCTGCGTGGAAGCAATATCATCCATATTTTGCATGCGGAAGGGCGCAG
Source organism: uncultured Lachnospiraceae bacterium (assembly GCA_900555195.1). Classification (GTDB taxonomy): domain Bacteria; phylum Bacillota; class Clostridia; order Lachnospirales; family Lachnospiraceae; genus Eisenbergiella. Next base: position 888 of record USKC01000092.1, on the reverse strand, counting down.
CATTGTGCATCTGGGGGATCTGGGCTGCATGCCGGAAACGGAGCAGATTGAGAACATGCGCGGGGCGGATGTGGTGCTTGTTCCGGCGGGCGGCCATTATACCGCCCCTCCGGAAAAGATGGCCCGGCTGATATCGCTTCTTGCGCCCAAAACGGTGATTCCCATGCACTACCGGACGAAGGAGAGCGGGTTTGATGAGATTGCGCCCTGCGAACGTTTTATAGAACTTTGCGGACGCGGGGCCATCTATTCGGATTCCGATACCCTGGAACTGGCCGGGCAGGAAGTGCCGCAGCTGATCGTCCTGCACCAGCAGGCTGCCGGGGCGTGAGCGCATTCAGGCCTGTTTATCGAAGCTGTGCAGCCAGTCTCCCTTCAGGAAATAGAAGAGGAACAGGATGGAACTGAGCAGCCAGGTGAGCGGATAAGCCCAGAAGATTACGTCGATCACAGGAACAAAGCGGATGATGATGGAGATATAGGCGATACGGATGATACACCAGCAGACCATCATGACCAGCATGGGAACGGCTGAGCGGCCTGCGCCGCGAAGGATGCCCGCCATGCAGTGAGAGAAAGCCAGGAGGAAATAAAACAGGGTGACGATCCTGGCCTGCGTGACGCCATAGGCGACGACCTCCGGATCGCTGTTAAAGGCGGCGATCAGATAAGGGGCAAAGAGATTGATGCAGATGCCCACCAGTTCGGCGATGCTCATGGAACAGAGGATGCCGAAGCGTGCGCCTTTTTTGGCGCGTTCATACTGACCGGCGCCCAGGTTCTGGCTGATGAAGGTGGTCATGGCCATAGCGAAACAGGTGATCGGCAGGAATCCGAATCCTTCGATTTTGGAATAGGCACCGCAGCCTGCCATGGCCATTTTCCCGA
>USKC01000091.1 GCA_900555195.1 uncultured Lachnospiraceae bacterium | reverse complement strand
TGGTGTAGCAGGGGCGGATCATGCGATCCCCCCAGCCCTTCAAGGGTTCTCCCTTCTGATCGCATCCGAACCAGGAAGGGTGACGGTTATAGCGCTCTTCCTCCACCCCACGGAAATCAACCCTCACCAATAAGTACATTCCGTTTGCATGACACTTCTTCGCTAATTCATTTAAAATATCCTGTTCTCCCAGAAAGCGGTTCGGCCTTCCCATCTTCAGGCTTCCGGGGAAAAAATCGATCACTCCTCCGGCATTGACCACCAGGCAATTCGTATGACTTTCTTTCATATAACGAATCACGCCGTCCGCATCATAACCCACCAGATCCTTTTCCCGAAGCACTGTCTGCAAAAAACGCAGCTGCCTCTGATACCAATACTTTTCCATCTGTCCCTCCATGCCGAAGCGTTTTTACGCGCAGGCGCGCGCCGAACCTCCAGTCCGGCGCTGCGATCACTGGATTTTCGACGCTTCGGCGCAAATCCTGATCGGAAAATGCGCTATCGAGCGCATTTTTCAATCTTCCCTCTTCCTATTCGACACGCAGCAAATCCCATTCTTCCAATCTGGGAATCCGGATTGTCAGTTCTTCTCCCTGGGCATCCATCTGGAACCGTTCTCCGCTGATGCAGCTTACCGCCTGCTTCCACTGCTTCTTCCCGCGGCATGTTACGCACACCGTTTCTAAGGGAATGTTCTCTTCCAGGCTTCCCAGCGGCACGTTGGTTCCTGCCAAGTTCACCAGAGAAATCAAAAGGCTCTCCTTTTGCCGGTATGCATCACAGCATACCTGTGCAGAAGCCTTCACCCTCACCGGAAAATTCCCTCTTCCCGCCCATTCTACGATTCCCTTCAAAACCCGTCTGTGATCCGGGACATGGGATAAGGCATAGCACCGATCCAAATCTGCGGCAAGATATACTACCCTGGAGCCGCTGTCAAGCGTCCCCGCATAAATCGCCCCTTCCCGGCTTCTTTCCCTGATCCAGGCAAATTCAGGCGGATAAATCGGGAAATCCGGAATCAGAAACGCACAGGGCTTTAACGGACCGTCGGAAAACGCTTTGCGAATGCATCCCCCGAAGGGAAGAATCTCTGTATCCGGCGTATTTTCCCAGATCGGATGGCCTTCGCAGATCTCCAGATAATTATGGCCTTCCTGGTTCATCCAGTTATCCTGCTCCATTCCGCTTTTTCCCAACAGTTCGTTTTGGATACGGATACCTAATTTCTGATATAAAGGGCCTGCCCCCTTCCATTCTCCTTCCATATCATAAAGCCCCGTATCTCCGGTAAGGATCAGATCTTTTCCTTCTTCCAGCCATCTGCAGACTGCGTTTTCTGCAGCCGCGCTTAAAACAGCCACATTGGGAAGAATCAACAGTTCCAATTTATCCTTGTATGTTTCAATGTCATCCGCATGGAGCGGGATAAAAGGAATTCCCGCTTTGGACAGGCTCTCCGTAATTCCTTTAAAGCACGCCGCGCTTTTTGTCTGTGCCTCTCCCCTTCCATAATAAACCGGCGTTTCCTGATTCCAGACCACTCCCACCGACGCAATGTTCTCTCGGTTCTGAAAATATGTCTTGTTCTGAGCAATCCATTGATACAAATCCTGTGAAATCTGGAATTTTCGCCGATCCAGCGTCCCGCCGCCCACGAAATGGAACCACGGAGCCATCCCGCCGCTCAGTCCCGTAAGCATCCATTTACGCACTTCCTGACGTTCCCCGGAGGATAAGCGGAACGTTCTTTTTCCTTTATAATAATGTGCCATGCTTTCCGCAACCGTCACGTCTTCTCCTACGGCATTCCGCAGGAGCGCCGCATAGACGGAATTTTGTTCAAATCCTCCCATGCTGTCCCGCGACTGGTGGTCGCAAAAGAGAAACGGCACCCCCTGTACCAGTTTTTTGATGTCATAGAAGCGGCCACCCGTTGAAAACGGATCCGCATTCAGCATTCCAAACCACTTGCAATCCTTTCCGCCCCACTTTTCGGTAACTTCATTAAAATAATGCCAGTTTCTGACACGGAGCGAATAATTCCACCGGATCCATTTGCGATAGACCGGATCCTCCCAGTCTGCATTCTCGGGAAGCTTGCAGCCATACGCCTCCATAAACTGTTTCCGGCAATTCTCACAATAACAGATCTCTTTGCTTCCCAGCCCTGCCCAGCTATTGTCCGCGAATCCGTCCGGATGATATTTCTCAATGATTTCCCGGAAAACCTGAGGGATAAATTCCTGATAATATCCGCCGTTTACACAGGCTACATATCTTCCCTGGGACATAATCGGCCTTCCATCCTTATCCCTGCAGTACCAGGACGGGTAGCGTTCGTACATTTCCTTCGCCGTACTGTTAATATCCATTCTGGCAATTACTATAAGCCCCTGCTTTCTGGCCGCCTGGTTCCATACCCCGAAATAATCCCTCTCCCCAAGACTCTTTGCCCGATACTGATAAGAAAACCGACTCTGATAATAGGATACAATCCCCCCGCAGTTTATAATTACTCCTTCTACCCTTGCTTTTTTCCAATACTCCTTCCAGAAATCCACATCACATTTTTCCGGATCATCCTCCGTAAGATTCACCTGTCCCCATAAGAAGGTTCTTTTATACCAAGGCTCCATCGTTTTTTTCCGCCGCCTCCTCTCCTGTGATAAGTACCGCCTGATACAGTCCCCCAACCTCCAGGCGCAACTCGCCCTCATACGGCAGTATTCCTTCCCCGTCCTCTCCCAAAAGCTTCGCCTCTTCGATAAGGAATCCCGGAAATTTCACCTTGACATCTATCTTCAATGGCTTGCTGAATGTCATTCCATTAAAGCCGGAATAGTTCAAAACCTGAAGGAGATATTGCTTCTTCCCGCACTGATTCCAAAAAATCTCTGCGCACGGCGGAGCATCGACCTGAATCGTCAAAGCGGCTGCAATCTCCTTGCGCAGGACATCCAGAAGAATCTGCTTAAAGTCCTCATATCCCTGCGAATAATACAGTTCTCCCAGCATCCACGGAAAATAAATGCTTTTCCCATCCTTAACGGATACGCAGGCCGCTTGGGTTATCTCATATCCGAAGCACCTTTCCGGCGGCCCGTACATTCCCGCCTTGATCAGAGGAAGATAATTCCTGTTTTCCTTCTCCGGCTCCATAAAGCGGTATCTTCCGTCCAGATAAACCCAATCGCGAAGCGGGAAACTGGAAAATACTCCCTTGGGTTCGGTCATCATATAGCTTCCCCTGACCTGTTCCAGCTTTTCCCCAAGCCTAATTCCAAAAAGCTGTTTTAAGCCTTCCGGACAGGACTCCAGGGCCAGTCCCGTTCCCACCAGAACGGCTCCGCTTTCCTTCAGCGCATTTATCGTGCTTTCCGGCAGGCTCTTCAGCGCAGGCAGCAAAATGGCGCGGTAACAGGCTGCCCTTTGTTCCAGCAGTTCCTTCTCCCCGGCGTCTGCCACATCAAACATGATGTGCGACTCTTTCAGGATTTTATAGATTCCCAGATATTCCTTCCTGGCATCCGGCGCGGCCATTTCCGGCTTTACCACCAACAGCTGCGCGCACGACTTCCAGGTATTGTAATATCCGCCGTATCTTTTGTGAAAGCGAAATACCCTTTTTACCCCTTCAAAATTCGTCCTGTCCGGATAGGTTTCAAATCCGCCGATAATACACCAGTCCAAATTGCCCCCTGCCGCTAAATTCCCCCACAGACGCAGCTCGTTCAGCTGCGGGGAAACTCCCATGAACCGATAAAAAATATCGACCGCGTTAATCACGCAGTTGCTTGATAAGCGTATCGGACTCTCCCTTTTCTCCCATGCCGCAGATACCGGAGCGAAGGTATCCTGTACCAGCTCCACATTGCTTTCGCTTTCCATCATCCAAAACGGCAAAGGTCTGTCTACCGCCGAGTTGGATTCGCTGCGAACCAAATCCACTTCTTTCATGCTGTAGGTACATACTGCCACCTCAGGATTCAGTTCCTTCACCCTCGCGTAAATCTTCTTTAACAGCTCCTGCACCGTATCCGCCCGGAATCTTTTGTATCTCTGAAAGATTGGATCCTCCTCCCGCTCTTCCTTCGGCAGCTCATATCCGCTGTATTCAAAGAACTTTTTCCTACAGTTATCACACTGGCAGATCCCCACATATCTGCCGCTGTAATCTCTGGTCTGATACCCAAACATATTGAAAAAGACACCGTCCACAGAATATCTGCGGATCACCTCTTCCAAAATCTGAAGGGAACATTCCTGCTGGTAAGCCCCGTTCACACAGGTAGCAACCGTATCATTGTATCTGATCCTTTCCCCATCCACGGAAACGCTGTACCATTCGGGATGCCCCATAAGAAACGATTCATGCGTTTTGCTGAAATCGAACCGTGCAATCACCCGGATTCCATTTTTATGGCATGCGTCCAGAAGTCTGCCAAAGAAATCATCCCGAAGATAAGGGCTTCTTTTCTGGCAGGAAAGTTCTGTCGGATAAAACGAAGTGATGCCTCCGCAGCCGACCATGCATACGTCGGCTCCGAATTCGACCAGCGTTTCCACATACCGATCCACATCCATTCCCGCGTCAATGTCCCTTAAGTTATTCTGTATCATCCTATATCTTTTTTCTGTCCACCAGCCCACTGTTCAGCTCCTCTCCCCCTGCCTGATTACAATCATGTCCCACACAGAAAGCTTATCAAGCAGAATGCGGATTCTTCCCTCTTCTTCTCTCCAGGAAACGTTTCCGTTCTCTAATACAGATTCTACACTTAATACCTTCTTTCCTCCAGGTAATTTTACAAACAATTCCAGCCCATAACAGGGAACCGTATTCCTGACAGGCCGGGCGCCGAGCCCGTTCACCAAATGAATCAGCTTCTGCTCCCCGGAAATATATGGATAAACATACACGCCGTCCGGTATGCCAGAGGCATCCAGTTTTGCTTCTCCATTCAAAACGCGAATACAATTTTCAAAGAACTGTTTCTGGTCGGCAAGCCCTATCTCCAGCAAAAGGCCGGTAAGTTCAAAAAAGCAAGTCCATACCGTTCCCTTTCCGATCCGATGTTGGATCAGCAGCGGAATCTGCGTATGCTTTACGGGAATACTCGCCCGTTCCGGCGGCGCGCCTACCCCGTCGGCGGGCGCGAAGGGAGGCACCAGGCTGACCAACCTTTCCGCTCCTGCACTCTTTGCGTATAAGACGTCTCCCTTGACCGGCAGGTATGCGTTGTCCTCCATATTTTTCCACAACAATTTCCCTTGCTCCTCGGCTTCCCCATAAGCAGCCACAAGAGCCGGTCCTTTTGACGCTTCTTCCTCTATTCCGCATAGCTGCGTCAGGCATTCCAGATATTCTGTGTCCGTCTTTTGCAGGAAAACATTTCCTCCCGCCCTTACATATTCTTCCAGCATTTTGGTTTTGCCTAAATCAAAGGGAAAGTGATCCGGAACAATGACCGTCGAATACCGCCGCATTCTCTCTGCGTCCAGATGCCATATATCCATCATATCGAACGGAATATGGGCGCTCATCAGGCCTTCCACCGCGCCCAGCTCAGATTTCCCGGCATTCCACCATAGCAATGTCTGTGCCTCGGTTTCCGCCTTTTCCATCAAACCGGCGGCGATCCCGGCCTTTCTGTTTACCCGCCTGACCGCTTCCAATAACCTCTTATCTGTTATCGTATCTTCATATCCCGTCAGGGAATGCCAAAGCTGGCCTCCGGACGCCGGAATCTGGCTCATCCAGAACTCGTATTCTGCTGCCGGAAGCCCCGTATGTCTCCAGTCCATTCCGGGACAGGAGGGAATGATTCCAAATGGCCTTGGTTTTCCCGGAAGGCTTTGTCCAAGCTTCATATTCAACGTTGGTTTCCATGTATGAGGCAGCTTCTGCTTTCCGGCCGAAAGAACATCCTGGGCCTCTGTACAAATTCTGTCAGCTGTCTCATATCTCCAATCCAGGTTCTCCGGAGCGCCTTTGCCATCCTCACGATATGTTCCATAATACAAAATAATCGGCACAGGTCTTTTGCTGTTTTTTACAGTCTGGTAGATCAGGCGCATATTATCCCGAAGGCATGCAGATTTCCACTCTTTTTCCCAGGTTTCCGGAAGCATCGGCAGATCTTTTCCATACATTTTCCGGTATTTCCTTCTGCAGTTTTCGCAAAAGCAAGTCTCCATATGCGGCGCATTAAAGAAAACCCCGTCCAAATCCAGCAGCTGAAGCGCCTCTTCCAAAACAGGAACCGCAAATTCGCCGTTCCGGTATCCTCCGTTGATACAGGTAGACATGAGCAGCGACCAATTCCCCATCCTTCCGCTTCCGTAGCAGACCGGTTTTCCTTCCCCGGTCTGTACAAACCACTCCGGATGCTGCAGGAATACCACATCATCCGTCTTGCTGAAATCAAAACGGCCAATCGCCAGGATTCCTCTTTTGTGGCAGCAATTGATCAGCTCTTCCATGAGATTTCCCTTCTTTGGAAGATACTCGTTCACATGATGAAACGGGACTTTGCTCCGATACCAGGCATAGATCCCGCCGATATTCACAACGACCGCGTCAGCCCCTTCTTCTGCAAGTTCCTTGGCGATCTTTTCAGGCTGCATGCCGCCTGTATCCTGGATTTGAAGATTATATTGCACAACCCTGAGATTTTCCTTCCATTCCCTCATCACGCCGTTTTCTCCCCTTTCGCCGTCATTCCTTCCGTCCTACCAGCCGCTACTGTTTGATGCCGCTGACCGCAACGCTCTGCACAATATATTTCTGCAGGAACAGAAACATAATAGACAACGGGATGGCGCTGATCACTGCGACCGCCATTCTCGGCCCATAATAAATCGCATCCTGCTGCGCATTGAATATGGATACACCTACTGAAATGAGCTGCTTTTCCGAGCTTCTGATAATGACCAACGGCCACAGATAGCTGTTCCAGTTGCTTAATATCTGCAGAATCGATAATGTGGCAATCAACGGCTTGGACAGCGGCATGATAATCTGGAAAAAAATTCTCCATTCGCTTGCGCCGTCAATATACGCAGACTCCCGGAGGGAATCCGGAATTGCCTCGATATTTTGTTTGGAAAAAAAGATTCCATATACATAGGCGCATGCTCCCAGCAAAAGCGGCGCATAAGTATCCAGCATCCCCCAGCTCTTATACTGAAGATACAGCGGCACCATTCTGGACTCGAAGGGAATCATCATTACCGCCAGCATGAAAACAAACCAGAAATTCTTTCCCACAAACCTTCCCTTCGCAAAGGCATAGCCGCACATCAGGGCGAAAAATACCGCCAGAACCGTATGCACCACCGTTACGAAAATTGTATTCAAATAATACCGGACCAATGGAATTGTCTTAAACGCGACTTCATAATTGAATATGGAAAATTCATGCGGTATCAGAGAAAACGGCGGCAGTGTGGACGTCGCCCTCCGGTCAAAGGATAAAACGATGCACCAGAGCAATGGAACCAGTACGACTGCCAGAATCAAAAGCAGCAGCACAATAATGATCGCCCTTCTTATTTTTTTTGCTCTCATAAGTCCTCCTTCAGATCTTATTCTTCTTGAAAAACCCCGTCATTTTAAGGTTCACCATCGTAATCACAAAAGTAAGCACGAACAAAATCATGGCTCCGGCCGATGCGATGCCATACTGAGGCGTTTCAAAGCTAAACTGGTAAATATACATCAGAATCGTCTGAAGAGTCCCCCCTGGTCTGCCCGCCGACGTATTGCCGCCTATGATGAACAGATCGGAAAATCTGGCCAGTCCGTTGATCACGGAGGTGATGAAGAGGAAGGCAAAGCAGGACGTCATCTGCGGGATGGTAATATACCACCATTGTTTAAACCCGTTCGCCCCGTCCACTTCCGCCGCCTCATAGATTTCACTGGGGATGGACTGAAGGCTTGCCAAATTGATCAGCATGGAATACCCCATATTCCCCCAGACACTCAGGATCGTGGCTCCAAATCTCGAAAAATGGGAATCGGAAAGCCATCCGATCGTTACTTCCTGGCCTGTCAGCATTGAAAGGGCATTGTTTAACAGACCTCCGTTCGCCTTCAGGACAATCTGGAAAATCAAAACCACGCTTACCCCGGTAATGATATTCGGGAAATAATATCCCACACGGAAGAAACTCTGCCATTTTCCTTTTCCGATGTTATTAATCAAAGAAGCCAGAATAAATCCGATCGGAATGGAAATCAAGCTCATTAAAGCAAGAATAAACGTATTCCCGATGGATTTTATGAAGGATGAGTTCTTCATGATCATCTCATAATTCTGAAATCCAATGAAACTGTCTTCCCCAAACCCTAGCACCTGAATATCGTGGAAACTGTATTTGATCGTTGTCAGCATCGGAATATAGGTCAGGATAACCAGCGTCAGGATACTGACAATGATAAAAGAATACCATACAAGCTGTCTCTTCAGCCTTACCTTTAACAACTGTCTTTCTCTCATTTAGCAACTCCTTCGATTTGAAAAGGGAACCAGAAAAGCTGACGCCTTTCTGGTTCCATAACTATTCCTGAAAATTTCTGGGAACAGAGCCTATTGGGTGTTTCTTAATTCAATGTGCTCAAATAGTCGTCGACATTATTCTGGACGTATTCCATCGCCGCGGCCGCATCCATATTTCCCTGATACATTTCATTCAGAATCGTCGTAAGGTCGTTGGCAAATGTTCCGAAGTTGCTGCTGTCATAGCAATTATTGGCAGAAGCGCTGAATTCCAGCGGGCTGGTGCTGACAACATAGGAAATCGCATCCGCATAATCAGCAGGCATGTAATCGCCCAGCTTCTGGCTGGCTTCCTTATTGGCAGGAATGCTGTAGGTATCCAGGATCCACTGCTGCACTACTTCATCCGTTACCATAAACTTCATAAACTCCCAGGCCAGATCCTTCTGCGTACTGGTATTGCAGATCGCCATATTCCAGTCGCCCATATGGCTGGACGTAATGCCGTCAAATTCTCCGCCTTCAATCTTGGGCAGCGCTGCCAGCATATACTTATCCTCTAAGCCTGCCGCCTTGATCGTGTTATATGCGTTATAAGCGTCTTCGATAATAATCATGGCAAGATTATTGTCCGCCGTATATGCCACAGAGGTATCCAGTCCTTCAATATAATCAGGGCTTGCAAATTTAGACAGATCATTCAGATAATTCAATACCTTTTCCGTCGTGTCATTGACAAAATTCACCTTCGTCGTAGCCAGACTGTCGCCCCACTCATAAATTACATTATTGAAGGCTCTGGATGCCCAAATGTAGTTCTTGTTCGCGCTGGCGGCCTCAATCATGCTCATGCCATAGGTCTGCTTCCCGGTAACGGGATCCGTCCCCGTAAGCGCTTCTGCGATTGAAAGCACATCCTCCAGCGTCCATGCTTCCGTATCCGGAAGCTCCTGTCCGTAATGCTCAAAGATTTCTTTGTCCAGCACTACCATTACAGGATTTACCGTAATGGTCAGTCCATAAGGCACATACTCATCCAAAGGAGCCACATCCGCATTCTTTCTCATAGCCATCATGCCGACCGCATCTTTCACCTCCGGATCCTTCTCCAGATATTCTGTCAAAGGTTCGCAGACAGGCACGATAGACGCTCCATGAAGAATGATATCCACATCCCCGGACAGCGCCGCCGTCTGACATGCCGCCTTCCAGTTATCCCAGGGAATCGTTTCTATCTGCAGTTCCACATTAGGATACAGTTCTTTCCATCTGTCAATCACCACATTATATCCGGGTTTTTCAACGCCGGTAATGATATCCGTGCTTCCTTCTTCCGTTACAGTGGTAAACAAACCGGGGCCGTACATCCTTAAGGTGCCGGAAAATTCCGTATTTGCCTCATCTGCGGAAGCGCTGTCCGTTTCTGCTGCAGACGCTGCCTCGCTCGTTGCTTCCTGCACAGCCGCCGTTTCTTCTGGCTGCGCCGAAGCCTGTGTCTGGCTGCTTTCCGAGCCGCCGCAGCCTGCCAGCAAGGACACTGCCATTGCTGCCGTAAGAACCATTGTCAGGATCTTCTTATAATTTTTCATTCCTTTTCTCCCTTCTTTTTCTTGTGATACGGTCACTCCGGTGAATCCGAAATGCCGTTCTCTCCGAAAAGCATGTCTATATTATAGAAGTCCGCCCTCTTTTTGACCATGTCCGCCCGGACAAAGAATTCCCTGTTTTTTATCCCCTGGCACAAAAAATGGGGCTGTCGCACTAAATAATTAGTGCGGCAGCACTTTTTTGCAGAGAATAAGAG
>USKC01000090.1 GCA_900555195.1 uncultured Lachnospiraceae bacterium | reverse complement strand
CCTGGAAGCATCCCGCCCTTGCTTCTCCCCCCTAAGTTAGGATATAATTGGATTGCTAGAATAATTAACTAGATAATCATTAAGGCGGTTAAGGGATGGATTGACCGCAGAAGGAGACAGAAATGAGTGACGAGAAGCTGATGCGGGATACGATCATGATGATCCGCAGGACAGAAGGGATTTTTAAGAAATATCTGGACAGAAAAGTGAGTTATACAGGGGTGTATCCTACGCAGCATAGATTGTTGATGGAACTGAATCTGAATCCTGGTATGTCGCAGATCGGACTGGCGGAGAAATTCGGCGTATCCGCTGCCGCCATCGCCGTTTCTCTGAAGAAGCTGGAAAAGGGCGGATATATCCTCCGGCTGATGGATAAGGAGGACAATCGGGTCAATCAGGTGAGCATTACGGAGAAGGGAAAGGAAGTGATCCATAAGAGCATCCGGATCTTTCAGGAGACGGATCAGGCCTTTTTTGAGGGCTTTCAAGAGGAAGAGATTCGGCAGCTTCTGGGATATATGGAACGGGTATACGCCAATATGGAAGCGCTCAATCAAAAAGCGGAGAAGGAGAAGGGAAAATGAAGCGGTATTGGAAATATGTGAAGCCATACCTGTACGCCTTTATTCTGGGGCCCATCCTGATGATCACGGAGGTGGTGGGCGAAGTGGTGCTGCCCGCATTTATGGCGCAGATCATCAATGTAGGAGCGGCCGGAAGGGACATCGGGTATATTATCAGAATGGGAGGGATCATGATCCTGACCGCCTTTATCATGATGGGAGGAGGAATCGGAGGCGCATGGTTTGCCTCGAAGGCATCCATCAGTTTCGGGGCGGATCTGAGGGAAGATTGCTTTAAAAAGGTGCAGCAGTTTTCCTTCCATAATATAGACAGTTTTTCTTCCGGTTCCCTGGTGACCAGGCTGACCAACGATATCACCCAGGTTCAGAACCTGATTATGATGGGACTGAGAATGATGCTGCGCGCGCCCGGGATGCTGATTGGCGCCATCATCATGGCGGTTTCCATCAATCCGGAACTGGCGAAGGTATTCCTCGTGATTCTGCCGGTGATGATTGTCACGATCCTTTTCATCATGCGGCTCGCTTTTCCCAGGTTTGATGCGATGCAGAAAAAACTGGATCGGGTCAATTCCAATATCCAGGAAACCCTTCAGAATGTGCGTGTGATTAAATCTTTTGTGAGGGGAGCGTATGAAGAGGAGCGTTTTTCCAAATCAAATGAAGAACTGAAGGATGCCAGCCTGCACGCCTTCCGGATCGTGATTTTTCAGATGCCGCTGATGACGCTCTTTATGAATGTGACCACGCTGGCCGTGGTATGGATGGGCGGCAGGCAGATCCTGGTGGGAGAGATGGAGGTGGGAAGCCTGGTGGCGTTCACCACTTATATCGTTCAGGTGCTCATGTCTTTGATGATGCTGGCCATGGTATTCCTGCAGAGCTCCAGGGCGATCGCCAGCGCGCGGCGCATTAACGAAGTGCTGGATACAAAGGTGGATCTGACGGATGAGAATGCTTCAGAGAAAGAACGGAAGGTTCAGGAGGGACGCGTGGAATTCCGGCATGTATCCTTCCGCTACTACAAGGACAGCCAGGAAAAGGTTTTGGATGATATAAACCTGTCCATAGAGCCGGGACAGACGGTTGGAATCATCGGCTCTACAGGATGCGGAAAGACCACTCTGGTGTCCATGATCCCGCGTTTGTACGATGTGGATGAAGGGCAGATCCTGGTGGACGGGGTGGATGTGCGGGAATATTCCCTGGCGAATCTCAGGGACGGCGTAGGAATGGTGCTGCAGAAAAACGTGCTTTTCTCCGGAACCATAGAGGAAAACCTGCTGTGGGGAGACGAGAACGCTACGCCAAAAGAGGTGAGGGAAGCCGCGCGCGCGGCACAGGCGGACGCCTTTCTTTCCACCTTCCCGGACGGATATGAGACCTTTCTCGGACAGGGCGGCGTGAACGTGTCCGGAGGGCAGAAACAGCGGCTGTGCATTGCCAGGGCGCTGCTTAAGAAGCCCAGGATCCTGATTTTGGATGATTCCACCAGCGCGGTGGATACGGCCACGGAGGCCAGAATCAGAGAAAGCTTTGCCACTACGCTGAAGGAGACCACCAAACTCATCATTGCCCAGCGCATCACCTCCGTGATGGACGCGGATCTGATCGTGGTCATGGACGAAGGAAAGATTGTGGGCAAAGGAACGCATGAAACGCTTCTGGCCGGCTGTGGCGCCTATCAGGAGATCTACTATTCCCAGATGGATAAGGAGGTTCACGCCTCATGAATGAAGAGAGAAAAGAAGCATTGATCAGAAAATATTCCCGAGGGGAGCAAAGCGGGGCAGCCCCTGCAGGCGGCCCTCCGGGCCCAGGCCCGAGAAGAAGAGGAATGAGAGGCGGGAGGCCGAAAAATGCAGGAAAAACGATCAGAAGGCTGCTCTCTTATATCGAGCAGGATCGGTTCATGCTCATGATCGTATTTGTCTGCGTGATCCTCAATACAGTTGCCATGCTGGCAGGCTCCTATATGCTGCGTCCCATTATCAACGGGCTGATCCAGGAGGGCGGCAGCATGCAGACGCTGTTTCACTCAATCTGCCTGATGGCGGCCATTTATGCGGTGGGGATTTTGGCTCAGTACGGCCAGTCGAGGCTGATGATCGGAATTTCCCAGCGGGCGATTTTCCGCCTGAGGAATGAACTGTTCGCGAAGATACAGAAGCTTCCGGTGCGGTTCTATGATACCAACAATCACGGGGATATCATGAGCCGCTTCACCAATGATGTGGACGCGGTGGGGGAGATGCTGAATAATACGGTGGTGCAGATCATTTCCAGCGTCATCAACGTGATGGGGACGTTCTGCCTGATGGTTTATACGAATGTCTGGCTGACTCTGATTACGGTGATAATGGTTCCGGTGATGATGCAGGCGGCTCGTTTCGTCACGCTGCGCAGCAGGCGTTTCTATAAGGCGCAGCAGGCAGCCCTGGGAACCTTGAACGGGTTCATCGAAGAGACGGTTACCGGTCAGAAGGTGGTGAAGGTGTTCTGCCATGAACAGATCGCAGAGGAAGAATTTTCTTATCTGAACAGGGATCTGAGGGATAAGCAGATCATGGCCCAGTTCTTCGGAGGCATCATGGGCCCGGTGATGGGAAATGCCGGACAGGTGAGTTATTCCCTGACTGCGTGTATCGGCGGGCTGCTGTGCGTGCTGAGAGGATTTGATATTGGGGGGCTTACCGTATTTGTGAATTATTCCAGACAGTTTTCCAGACCGATCAACGAACTGTCCATGCAGATGAATACCATTTTTTCCGCGCTCGCAGGTGCGGAACGGGTCTTTTCCGTCATGGATGAGGAGCCGGAACCGGAGGATGAGAAGGATGCGGCCAGGCTTACGGCCTGCAGGGGATATGTGCGGCTGGAAGATGTGAGCTTTGGCTATGAACCGGGAAAAACAGTGCTCAGACACGTCAGTCTGTATGCAAAGCCGGGGCAGAAGATTGCGTTTGTAGGTTCTACCGGAGCAGGCAAAACCACGATCACCAATCTGATCAATCGATTCTATGATATAGATGAAGGACGGATCACGATTGACGGCAGGGACATACGCACCATCGCCCGGGATGACCTGCGCCGCAACATTGCCATGGTGCTGCAGGATACCCACCTGTTCACGGGAACCGTCCGTGAGAACATCCGTTATGGCAGGCTGGACGCCACGGATGAGGAAGTGGAGCAGGCTGCGAAGACGGCCAGCGCCCATTCCTTCATCATGCGTCTGGAAAAAGGGTATGATACGATGATCGAAGGGGACGGCGCGAACCTGAGCCAGGGGCAGAGGCAGCTGCTGAACATCGCCAGGGCAGCTGTGTCCAAAGCGCCGATTTTGATCCTTGACGAAGCCACCAGTTCTGTGGATACTAGAACAGAGAAACATATTGAAAGAGGAATGGATCGGCTGATGTCGGAGCGAACCACGCTGGTCATTGCCCACCGGCTTTCCACCGTGCGCAATGCGGACGCGATCCTGGTGCTGGAGCACGGGCAGATCATTGAACGGGGCAGCCACGAGCAGCTGCTGGCCCAAGGGGGCAGGTATTATGAATTATATACAGGAAAAAGAGAACTGGAGTAAAGCCGCGGAAAGAAGCATGCGCTGGCTTAAGAACAACTGGATATTTGCGGGATTCTTCTGCGCAATGGCCGGATATTATCTGTGGAGGCTGTATTTCATCCCGCCCTGGTATGATGAACTATATACTTATGAAAGCTTTATTGACAGAGGCGTGATCTATTCCATGATTCATTGGCCCCTGCCGAATAACCATGTGCTGTATTCTGCGCTTTCCGCCTTGCTTAACAAGCTGGGGAGCCCGTATCTGGGACTGCGCGGCGTATCCCTGCTCGCTTCAATGGCAGGGCTTGGCCTTTTCTACCGGATTTTGAAGAAGGTCGTGCGGCCCCATGCAGCGACGCTTGGCTGTGCCCTGTTCGCATCCATGTACAATGTGACGCAGCAGGCTGTTCAGGGAAGAGGCTATGCATTATCCGGATTTTTTCTGATTGCGGGGATCAATCTGCTCTATGAGATCTGCGTGCCGGAAAGGACTGGCGGCCGCCGCCGCTTCTGGCTCTATGCCGGTTTTGCGGCCTGTCTGACAGGCGGCCTGTATGCGATTCCGAGCAATCTGTACTGGGTGGTTCCCATTTGTCTGGCAGGCGGCTTATTCCTGCTGCTTTTCCGGGACTATGGGAGCCTGTTTCGCCTCATCGCCGCGTCCCTTTTTGCCGCTTTGGTGACCTTCGGCCTGTATACGATAATCTGGCTGGCCATCGGCTCCAATTTCCTGGTGAAAGAAGCGGGAGGCCCTTTCTACGGCATGAGCCATTTTCAGATGCTGCTTTCGGATCCCTTTGCAGCCTTTTCGCGCGGCATGCAGGCCATGCTCTCGGATCCGAATATCCAGAGCGTGGAACGGGAGCAATTTTGGGCGGAATTCGCCGGATACCTGAGCAGGCTGATGGATCAGGTCTATCCTTCCGGTTCCAGGTTCCTTCTGATTGTGATTATACTCGCTCTTATGGCAGCAGCGGCCCTTCTCATAGTCAGTCTGCGCAAAAGAGAGAAAGGGCTCTCCCTTCTGTGCCTCTACTGCCTGGTACTCACGGTGATGGTTCCCATTTTCCTCATCGTTCAATGCGTTTTCCCCTATCTGCGCGTATTCACCTACATGGGAAATGTGCTGGCGATGCTGTTTGTGCTGACGATGCTGGCCGGGGCACGGCTGCTGCAGAGTGCCTTTGGGGCAAGAAGAGGCAGAGCAAAGCCGGCTGCAGCTGTGGGGCAGAAACGTTCCGGGATGCGGACGGAGGGCGTGCAGGCGCTGCTGTGTGCGGCCCTATCGGCCTTCCTTGCGATCGGCCTTCTCAGCCGGCCCTCCTATCAGGCTGGATATGACAGCAGAGACAACCATATCTGTGCGGCGCTGAAGCAGCTGGATATAGATGAAGTGGACACGGTGATGGTGGGGGATGTCTATGCGCGTCTGAACCTTTACTTCCACATCGAACGCTGTCAGGGAAAGCAGCTGGTGATCGATGAAGAACAGCCGGACTATGTATTGATGGACAAGATTCAGGCCGGGCCGGAAGGAGAGGCGCTGATCTGGCCGTATGACAGAAATACCCAGGATTTCCCCTGGGAGTGGATTGAAGGGCATATGGAGGTTGTCTTTGAGGATGATGCGTATATCGCCTATCAGGTGAAAAAGGAAGAGACGCAGGCAGAATGAGGGAAGCTGTCAGGCTATATCAACAAAATGCGCAGGAAAAGCAGCTGAATATCGAAGCGCTTCCCCTGCTGAAAAATCCGCGCATCTTTGCGGAAATGATAAAATCCAACCAGCAGCGCCTCACGCCGTTATGGCTGGAGCTGATTGAAGAGGAAATCGTCCATAAGTTTTTATTCCTTAAGGAAATGCTTGAAAAAATGGGCGTTCCGATTATTGATGATGAGCTGACAGAACTGGTAAAGGTAAGGCTCAGTCAGATTTCCAAATGATAAGCGTGGACGAAATGCCTTTTATGAGGCATTTTCGTTTTAAATAATACATTCATTCAGAAGGTATTAAAACGAGAAGGTTATGCTGCACATTAAGACAGAGGGATTGTTAGAAAGGAGCAAACAGAAGGATGACCTATGTTTTTATACATGGACTTGGACAGACATCATCAAGCTGGGACAAGGTAATAGCCCGTCTTCCCGCTGACATACAGACGTTTCGGCCTTGTTTACCCGCTATTGTAAAAGAGGAACGCACTACATACGACAATCTCTATAAAGCATTTGAAAAGGAATGCAGCCGTATGGAAATGCCCTTATGCCTGTGCGGCCTTTCCCTTGGCGCCGTTCTTGCGTTGCAGTACACGCTGAACAATCCCCAAAAAGTAAAATCGCTCATATGTATCGCACCCCAATATAAAATGCCGAGACTCCTTTTAGGCATTCAGAATATCCTGTTTCGATTGCTGCCTCAAACGGCATTGGGTTCAATGGGTTTTTCCAAAGGAGATATGATTGCATTGACAACTTCCATGAAGAAAATAAACTTTACATCCATGCTGAATGAGATTGCTTGTCCGACATTCATCATCTGTGGCCAGAAGGACAGGGCAAACCAAAATGCCGCAAGGATATTGGCAAACACGATTCTAAATGCGAATCTAGTTTTCGTTGAAAACGCGGGACATGAAGTGAATATAGACGAGCCGGAAACATTGGCAGACCTGGTAAAAAAGGCGTGGTTTTGTGAGCGGTGATCCAGACTGGCGGCTGCATCTGCTGTTTCAAATTTGTTATCGAATAAAAAAACAACGATCAACCTTTTCCGATCGATCGTTGTTCTGCATTTAGAAGAGCTACTGGCCGGAATCGAACCGGCGACCTCATCCTTACCAAGGATGCGCTCGTACCGACTGAGCTACAGTAGCATGTTTCCTCGGCGTCATCACCGAAAGCTAGTATAGCATAGGGGGCAGAAGGTGTCAACAAATTTTTTCATTTTTTTGGGATTCTTTTTTCCCGTTCTCATTTGCGGGAAAACTGTGCAGGTAGCCCAATTAGGAGCCGGCAGAAAATACGGTTCTCCGGCTTTTCCAGCATGGGCGGAAAAGGGCGGGAAATGGGCTGTCGACCGGGACAAACAGTTTGGATACAGAAAAGAAAAAGCGCTTTCCCTATGGCTTTGATGGAAAGCGCTTTTCCTTTTATAGGAAGCGGCGGAATTCAGGCCGGCTGGCCGGGGAAATCCGCGCTGTTTTATTGTGTCTGCCCTTGCTGTGCCTGTTGTGCCTGTTGCGTCGCATAGGCGTTCTGCAAGGCCGTTATCTGTTCACTCAGGCTGTTGATTTCTTCCTGGGCTTGTGTGATGGCAGCCTGGGCAGCTTCCTGCGCAGCCTGATCAGTCGCCTGCGCAGCTTGTTCCTGTGCGGCGATCAGAGCATTTTGGGCATTCTGCAGCGCCGTCTGATAGATGGCCATCTGCGCGTCGTAGTTAGATAGAAGGTTGCGTGCATCCAATTCCTGCTGCTGCTGCGTGATCACCGCGTTGGCATTGGGATCCGCAAAGAATTCGGCTGTGTGAGGACACTGATTGGAAGTGCCTTCCGTAGTGGAAGCGTTCCCGGTCAGAGCCAATTCCAGAGAAGGCGTCATCTCAATGGTGCCGGGTACCTGGAACGGGCACAGATCTGTGGCCCTCAGTCCGGAATATTCGCAGATCATTCCTTGATAATGCACGTCGCAGGTTTCGGTAGGAACCGTACCCTGTGCAAAGTATTCCGTTTTCAACTCTGTGCACACCCCGTCGATCGGCAGTTTCCCAGATTTGGAACATACAGTGGCAGTTACAATATCTGAAGGTACGTCGAAGGACTTGTTTTCCAGGTTTTCATGGATCTTGCTCATGGCTGCCCGCCAGAGCGTTTTAGCCAAGTTGCGTTCTCCATTGCCGCTTGCAAGCTTAGCGTTATTGTCATATCCAGCCCAGGTGGTACAGGTATAATAAGGCGTATAACCGGAGAACCAGACATCATTATAATCGGAAGTGGTTCCGGTTTTGCCTGCGATTGCCATTCCGCCGAAATTCACCGCGGTACCCGTTCCGGAGTTAACCACATCCACCATGGCATCGGTGAGAAGAAAAGCAGTGCTTTCCTTGATTACCTGATAGGATTCTCCCTGGGTATTGTCGATGAGCACATTGCCGTCATGATCGATCACTTTGGTGTAAAGCTTGGGCTTTATATAGGTTCCGTTATTGGCGATGGCTGCATAAGCGGCGTTTAGTTCCAGATTGGTCACGCCATAGGTAATACCTCCAAGAGCGAGTGACTGTGTCACATCAGAGTAGACCTGGCCGTTGCGTTCCACGCCGTCCGTCAGGGTTGTGAAGCCGAAATTCTGCAGGTAATCATAACCCATGCGGGGAGTGATATAGGTAAGCGTTTTGACTGCTATGATATTCAGAGAGTCTCGTATACCGTCTCTTAAGGAACAAATGCCTCGGTAGCCGGAACTATACCAGTTGGAAACCGGCCTTCCGTTTTCATAATTATACGGAGCATCCACGAAGACATCGGCAAGCGTTAGGCCGGCGCTGTCCAGGGCAGGAGCATAGGTGGACACAACCTTGAAGGTTGAACCGGGCTGCCTTGTGGTGGAAGTTGCGCGATTCAGCGTACGGTTAGCTTCCTTGGCTCCGCGTCCGCCGACGATGGCCACCACATTTCCGGTGTGCTGATCCTGGATCGTCATGGAGATCTGCGGCTGGGGAGTCATAGAAATACTTTCTGCCAGCACTTCGCCTCCGTTTTCCAACAAAGCTGCTTTATATTCTTCGATGGCTGCATACGCATCATCCTGAGATGAGAACAAAAGGGGATACTGACGATCCACTCCGTTTTCCTGAAGCCAGGATTCCAGCATCTCTTTGCTGTAATTTTCCGTTTCCCCGTTTTCCAGTTCAATGGTAAGCTGATAGTCCAGATACCAGGTAGTGCCTTCCGGATAGTTCTCCTCATTGGAGCAGACTTCATCCGCAATGGCCTGGATAGCAGGATCCTGCGTGCTGTATATCTTTAATCCGCCGCTATAGAGCAGGGAGTAGGCCTGCGTTTCTGAATATCCAAGTGCCTGGAGATCTTCCATTAAAGCTTCGGTCAGTGCATCCACGAAATAGGAGTTAATTGTGGTCTGACCGGTTTCTTCATTAACCGTCTGGATCCGGGAATAGACATCATCAGCAAGCGCTTCATCGTATTCAGTCTGCGTGATATATCCCTGTTCCAGCATGCGTTCCAGCACATCGCTTCGTCTTTTCGCGTTATCTTCCGGATGGGAGATTGGATTATAACGGGACGGATTCTGGGTGATAGCTGCGATGACTGCGCACTCAGAAAGATTCAGTTCATAGACATTTTTACCGAAATATCGTTTGGAAGCGGCCTGGACGCCCAGCGTATTTTGTCCGAGATTGATGGTGTTCAGGTAATTTTCCAGGATATGATCCTTGTCCATTTCCTGTTCCAGCATGATGGCTAAATACTGTTCCTGGATTTTTCTCTTTACCTTTACGAAGAAATCCCGGTCGCCCTCGCTTGTCCAGCTGGTCAGCACATTATTTTTAATGAGCTGCTGCGTGATTGTACTGGCGCCCTGAGAAAAACTACCTGAGGTCACTCCTGTGACAGCGGCACGCAAGATACCCTGGATGTCGATTCCATTGTGTTCATAGAACCGCTCGTCCTCGATGGCCACAAAGGCATGCTGAAGATCTTCAGGTATATCTTCAATGCTCACAGGAACCCGGTTGGAACCTTCTGCATCCAGCTTTGCGATCTGGTTGCCCTGGGAATCATATACGAAGGTGGAAAAACCGGTGGGCGATACGTCAATGTTGGAGATATCCGGTGCTGAAGAGAGGATCCCCTTTACCACGCCGAGTCCGCCGCAGATGCCGATCGTACCGACTGCAAGCAGAACAAACAGGAACGCTTTGAAGAACGAAAAGGTAAAGCGTTTTCCCCATTTTTTCGACTTGGAACGTAGTGCCTTTTTTTTCCTCGAGGCACCTCTTTTGCTATAATTCATGTATTTGCCTCCTTAGATAAAAAGCGCCCAAAAGGGCATTACCTATACAATTATAGCAAAGATGCCCCGGTAAATAAAGGTTTTTTATGCTATCTTAATAATTGTTTGTTACTACTCAGCCCTCCGCATATGCCGTTCCGTCTTCCTCGCCTGTGACACC
>USKC01000089.1 GCA_900555195.1 uncultured Lachnospiraceae bacterium | reverse complement strand
GCGGAATTTAAGTGAAAAGTACAATTTTGTTTAGCAAATATTTAGAAATTCAGAGGCCGTATTTTAAGGTTTCCCTGTTACTCTGGAAAAAGAAGAAAGGGGACAGGCCGATTATGGAATATGCAGCAAACGGAAAGCGGATGGACATAGAGCAAAGCATGATAAAACGAAAAGAGATAAAACGGCGGGAGATGAATCGGACGGAAAGAAAAGGCAGAAAAGGGACATTTTGGATGACGGCGGCCGGAATTGCGGCCTGCACGCTTTTTTTCATATACGGGATATCAAAAGGGCTGTTCGCTTCCCAGGAAGCGATGGCGTCGTTTCTGGAAGGTTTCGGAATGCTGGGGCCGTTGGTCTTTGTGTTCATTCAGATCGTACAGGTGGTCATTCCCATTATGCCTGGAGGGATCTCCTGCTTGGCGGGCGTTCTGCTATTCGGGCCGGTATGGGGATTTGTCTATAATTATGTAGGGCTCTGTATTGGTTCCACCTGTGCCTTCCAGATCGCCAGGAGGATGGGAATGCCTGTGGTGGAAAGGGTGGCGGGCAATCAGAAGATCGGAAAATATCTGAAATGGATGGAGAACGGAACCTTTGACAAGCTGTTTGCGTTGGCGATTTTTTTCCCGGCTGCGCCGGATGATCTGCTCTGCTTTCTGGCCGGGGTGACGAAGATGCGGTTCGGAAAATTTCTGCTGATTATCCTGTTGGGAAAACCGCTGTCCATAGCGCTTTATTCCATGGGGCTGCAGCTGATATTTCAACGGGTGATGGGGCTGATCGGATAGGAAGGAGACGAGAAATGAAAGTGCTATTATACCAGGGCGGAAAACGAATTGTGGCAAAAAGCGGCGTCGGACGGGCGCTGGAACATCAGGCGAGGGCGTTGGAGAAGGCAGGAATTCCTTATACCGCCTGCCCGAAGGATGAATATGATATCGTTCAGCTGAACACGGTGCTGCCGGATTCCCTGCTCATGAGCCTGCGGGCCAGGCTGAAGAAAAAGGCCGTAGTCTATTATGGGCATTCTACAAGAGAGGATTTCAGAAATTCTTTTCCAGGCTCCAATTTGCTGTCAGGCCTGTTCGGTAGGTGGATTGCACATTGCTATGGGAGCGCGGATGTAATCATCACGCCCACGCCTTATTCCAAAGGACTGCTGGAAAGCTATCCGGTCAAGCCGCGGGTAATCGCCCTTTCCAACGGCATTGACCTGAAGGCATTCCATAGAAGCGAAGAGGGAGGAAGACGGTTTCGGGCGGCCTATGGGCTGGAGCCTTCCGATAAGGTGGTAATAGGCGTGGGACATTATATGGAACGGAAAGGGATTCTGGATTTTATCAGGATGGCAGGACGGTTCCCCGCATATCAGTTCATTTGGTTTGGCTATACGCCGGATATTCTGGTGACAGGCAAGGTGAGAAGGGCCATGGCCAAAAGTCCGGCGAATCTGCGTTTCCCGGGATATGTGGACAAGGAGAGGCTGATGGATGCTTATAGCGGAAGCGATCTGTTTTTCTTTCCGACCCTGGAGGAGACGGAAGGGATCGTGATGCTGGAAGCCATGGCCATGGAAGTTCCGGTCCTGGTGCGGGATATAAAGGTATATGAAGGCTGGCTGAGGGACGGAAAAGAAGTATATAAGGGAAAGAGCCTGGAAGAATTTGCGGTGCTCCTTCCTGGGATTCTGGAAGGCAGGCTGGCGGATCTGACTCTGGAAGCCTATCGGGCGGTGCATAAGAACAGCATCGGGACGGTAGGAGAGACGTTGGCCGGGATCTATGAGGGTTTGGTGGAAAAGGAGGCAGTTTATGAAGGTCTTAATTACAAGCGACTGGTATGAACCGGTGATTAATGGCGTGGTCACTTCTGTGCTGACGCTGAAAGAGGAACTTGAGAAAAGGTGCCATGAGGTGCGCATCGTCACGCTTTCCGAACAGGGATGGGCTTACAGACAGGAAGAAGTCTATTATCTGCGCTCTGTAGATGCCGGGAGGATTTATCCGGGGGCCAGGGCGGTCTGTCTGCCCGGATGCGGGTATATGAAGGAATTGCTGGATTGGGCGCCGGATGTCATTCATTCCCAGTGTGAGTTCAGCAGCTTCCTGATTGCCAGAAAAATCGCCGAGAGGCTGCGAATCCCGATCGTGCATACCTATCATACGGTTTACGAGGACTACACACATTATTTCAGCGCAGGAAAGCCCTGGGGAAAGCAGGCCGCCGCGCTGTTTTCCCGGTTTATCCTCGGAAAAACGGACTGGGTAATCGCTCCCACCGAAAAAGTCCGGGGGCTTCTGGAGGGCTATGGGGTGGACAGGCCGATATCCGTGATCCCCACCGGGATCCGGACGGAAAAATTTCTTCCTGCCAGCTGGAATGAGGAAAAAGAAGAACGGGCCAAGGTGAGGGCGCGCTTTGGAATCGGGGAAGACAGGCTCGTTCTGATCGCTCTGGGGCGTCTCGCCAGGGAAAAGAATCTGGAGGAAATCCTCACCTATTTCGGCCGCCTGGGGGATGAACGGATGGAACTGCTGATCGTGGGAGACGGCCCGCAGCGCGCTGAGCTGGAAGCGCTCGCAAACAGGAATCCGTCCAGGGAGCGGATCCATTTTGCCGGAATGGCGGATCCGGCTGATACGCCTGCCTATTATCATGCTGCCGATCTCTTTGTGTGCGCATCCAGAAGCGAAACTCAAGGGCTCACCTATCTGGAGGCGCTCGCCGCAGGGCTGCCCGTGCTGTGCCGAAAAGATGCGTGCATCGACGGGATCGTGCGGAATAGAGAAAACGGTTATCAGTATGAGACCTGGGAAGAATTCCGGACAGCCTGCCTGTATCTTGCGAAGGACGCGCAGCTGAGAAATCTGTTTTCCTGCCAGGCCGTGCGCACGGGAATGGAGTTTGACGCTGCGCAATTTGGGCGGAAGGTGGAAGAGGTCTATGGATATGCCATTGACAGCTTAAAGGAGAAGGAAAGGGCAATGCATTCCGCGGTGCGGAGCGCTTAATGGGGAGAAGACAAACGATCGGAATGACCGGAAAAACCGCATTGGAAAATTTTATGATTGAACTTGTAAAAATCGAACATATGTACTATAATAAAAAGGAACAAATGTTCGTATACTTGCGAGCCCTCAGGAAAGGGTGGAATATGATGAAAGCGTATTTCGTGATAACGCGGCAGCAGGCAAGGGTGCGGCATAGAAAGCAAGAAGGAGTGCGGGGAACGTGGAATATGGAATTTCAGACGGCCGGATGAGCGTTATGGAGAAGCTGGGGATTCTGACGGATGCGGCGAAGTATGATGTGGCCTGTACCAGCAGCGGAAGTGAACGCAAAGGGGACGGAAGCGGGATTGGGAATGCGGTGAAAGCGGGGATCTGCCATAGTTTTTCAGGAGATGGCAGATGTATAAGCCTCCTGAAAATCCTTCTCTCCAATGAGTGCATTTATGACTGCAGATACTGTATCAACCGCTGCTCCAATGATGTTCCCAGAGCTTCTTTTACGCCGGAGGAGATCTGCCGTCTGACGATAGAGTTCTACAGGCGCAATTATATCGAAGGACTTTTCTTAAGTTCCGGGATACTGCACAGCCCGGATCATACGATGGAACTTCTGTATACGACTTTATATAAGCTGAGAAGAGAATATCATTTTCAGGGGTATATTCATGTGAAGGCGATTCCGGGAGCCAGCCCGGAACTCGTCCGGATGACGGGATATCTGGCGGACAGGATGAGTGTGAACCTGGAACTGCCCACTGCGGAGAGCCTGAAGCGGCTGGCCCCGAATAAACACAGGAAGAATATTTTGACTCCGATGCGGCTGATACAGGGAGGAATTGCCGAGAATAAGAACGAACTGTCCATTTACCGCCATGCGCCTTCTTTCGTTCCGGCGGGGCAGTCCACCCAGATGATTATAGGGGCCACGCCGGAGACGGATTATCAGATTCTTTCGGTGGCGCAGTCGTTGTATGATAAATTTGAACTGAAGCGGGTGTTCTATTCGGCATTCGTATCCGTGAATGAGGACAAGGAACTGCCGGCGCTTCCGGGAGGCCCGCCGCTTTTGCGGGAACACCGGCTGTATCAGGCGGACTGGCTGCTGCGGTTTTATGGGTTCCGCGCGGAGGAGCTGCTGGACGAAAACAGGCCCAATTTTAATGTGCTTCTGGATCCAAAGGAGGACTGGGCCCTTCGCCACCTGGAATTTTTTCCAGTGGAGATCAATCGGGCGGATTACGGGCAGCTGCTGCGTGTCCCGGGCATCGGGGTAAAGAGCGCCAAACGGATCATTGGAGCACGGCGCAGCAGCGTCCTGCGTTTTGAAGATCTGAAGAAGATTGGCGTCGTGATGAAGCGGGCCCTGTACTTCATCACTTGCGGCGGAAAGATGCTGTATCCTACGCGGATGGATGAGGATTATATCGCGAGAAATCTGCTGGCGGATCGGGGAGGGAGCAGGAGGGAGAACGCCCTTAAGCAGGGCTATCTGATCGGGGAAGAGGGCGTAACCTACAGGCAGCTCTCCCTGTTTGACGACGTGAATTTCGGGCCGGAGAAGCAGCGGGCATGTCTGTGATACAACGGTGTGGCGCAGGAGGAAGAGAGCGGATGGAAGAAGAACAGATTTTGATCTGCCAGGATACGCAGGAGGGGATTTTTACCGGAATTTATGAGGCATATGCGTGGAAATGCTGCCCGGAACACACCCGCATTCAGATTGGGGAGGAGGGAAGCCTCCGGCTGTTCGCAGCCTATAGGGAGGTGTTTCCCGATCCGGAAAAGGCGGAAAAGGTGGCGAGGACTGTGCGCAGAAGGTTTGGAAGCGAATGCTATGAACAGCTCTGCCTGGCGATCGCTTCCAAGGATGCGGATAAGGGACAGGCGGTGTACCAGACGGTGGCGGAAGGGCTGGGAGGCCGGGTGAAGGGCCGACTGATGGATCATCTGGGGAACCCGTGGGTTCGCCGTACGTTTGAACTGGCGCGCGGGACAGGGAATGAGGCCCACCATTTACTGGGGTTTCTGCGGTTTGAAGAGACGCAGGGCGGTGTCCTGTTCGCGCAGATCGGGCCGAAGAACAATGTGGTGCCCTATATCATGCCGCATTTTGCAGATCGGTTCCCGCGGGAGAATTTCGTTATCTTCGATGAGGGAAGAGGGCTGTACGGCATCCATCAGGCCGGAAAAGACTGGTTCCTGGCGAGGCTTTCGGATGGCCCGGAGAAAAGGGATCTGAATTTTTCGGAAGAAGAAAAACAAATGCAGGAACTTTTTCGCTTCTTTTGCCGTAAGATAATGATAAAAGAGCGGGAAAATGAAAAATTGCAGAGGCAGATGCTCCCTTACAGGTTCCAAGATTATATGGTGGAATTTGAAAAAAATGGGAAAACTGATCGATAATCAGATAAAAGGGTGCCTGAAAATTCAGTTTTTTTGATAAATAACCGTTTTTAGGAAGCTTCCTGGAAAAGCAGATTGTACGAGAAAGCCGGTCGGGCTGCAGAAGGGCTGGAAAATAAAGCCTTTACATTCCGGGGAAAATATGTATAATATTTTTCATTCTGAAGAGAAGTTGGAAGAAATGGCTCGTATTTTGTTGTTTTGCAGCGATTTGCGGGGGAATCCCCGTCTGAGGGATTCTGTGTTTGAGAAAGGAAGTGTGATCTATGAATGGTAAGAACGGATGTATGCAATACAAAATCATGCTGAGGCCCAGCGAAGTGAAAGAATTCGTGCAGGCGGCCACAAAATGCGATTTTGATATTGATATTGCTTATAACAGCTATATTGTGGATGCCAAGTCGATTCTCGGCGTGTACGGATTGGATTTGAACCGGGTTCTGACCGTTTTCTGTCACGGTTACAGTGAAGAATTCGACAGATATCTGCAGAGGTTTTCCATGGCCGGCTGATGCCCGGCGATGCCTCAAAAAAGAATGCACAAGCGGTAAAATGGCCCCCAAGAGGGCTTCCAAGAAGCGCCTTCGGAATGATGCATGCCTGTATCGTTCCGGGGCGTTTTTTGCATGCAGCGGGCAGCGGTTATGGCAGAGGGCCTTTCTTTCTGTCCGGGCGAGGCAGTCTGCCATGAACGCT
This sequence comes from uncultured Lachnospiraceae bacterium, assembly GCA_900555195.1. Classification (GTDB taxonomy): domain Bacteria; phylum Bacillota; class Clostridia; order Lachnospirales; family Lachnospiraceae; genus Eisenbergiella. The sequence goes on along the minus strand of USKC01000089.1, from coordinate 4,298 downwards.
GTCCATTGCGCGTAAAAATGTTCCGGAACGAACAGGAGTTCTGAAAAGGATTGTACAGGCAGGGGGAAAATGATACTATAAGAGCAGGAAAAATTGCCGGCCGGGACGGAAGGTTCCGGGGGAGGAGTGCCGGATGGAAATGAGGATATCGGTGCGGAGCCTGGTGGAGTTCATCCTTCGCAGCGGAGATATTGATAATAGGAAGAAAGCGGCGCCGGACAATGCGATGCTGGAAGGCGGGCGAATCCATCGCATGATCCAGAGGCGGATGGGATCGGACTATCAGGCCGAAGTGACGCTGCGGTATGTATGGGAGACGCCAGACTACGACTTGATCGTGGAAGGGAGAGCGGACGGCGTGATCGCCGGAACGCCGGTGACCATCGATGAGATAAAGGGAACATACAGGGCGCTGGAACGGATGAAGGAGCCTGTATCGGTTCATTTGGCACAGGCGAAATGTTATGCCTATATGTATGCGGCTGCCGGCGGCCAGGAGCAGATGAAGGTTCGTATGACCTATTGCCATATGGAGACGGAGGAAGTTCGCTATTTCTACAGTTCCTATGAGAAAGGGGAACTGGAAGCATGGTTTATGGGGATTCTGAAGGAATATAAGAAATGGGCGGATTTCATGCGCCAGTGGGAGGAGATTCGGACGGCCTCCATACGCGGCCTGCAGTTCCCATATGCGTACAGGGAAGGGCAGAAAGAGCTGGCGGCCTATGTATATCAGAGCATTGTGCATAAAAGGAAGCTGTTCATCGAGGCGCCGACCGGAGTGGGGAAGACGTTGTCCACCGTGTTCCCGGCAGTGAAAGCGTTGGGAGAGAAAAAGGCGGATCGGATCTTCTATCTGACAGCGAAAACAATCACCCGGACCGTGGCGGACAACACCTTTCAGCTGCTTCGGGAAAAGGGACTGCAGATGAAAACGGTCATTCTGACGGCAAAGGATAAAATCTGCTTTCTGGAGGAAGCGGATTGTAATCCGGCGGCCTGTCCCTATGCCAATGGCCATTATGACCGGATCAATGAGGCCATGTATGATCTGCTGACGCATGAAGACCATTACAGCAGAGAGAAGATAGAAGAATATGCCCAGAAATACCAGGTGTGCCCGTTTGAAATGAGCCTGGATATGAGCCTGTTTTCCGATGGAATCATCTGTGACTATAATTATGTGTTCGATCCGCATGTCTATCTGAAGCGTTTCTTCGGAGAGGGAGGAACGGCGGGCCCCTATATTTTCCTGATCGATGAGGCACATAACCTCGTGGAGCGGGGAAGGGAGATGTACAGCGCAAGTCTGTTGAAAGAGGATTTCCTCGCCTTGAAAAAAGTCGTCCATGAATATGACGCCAAGATGGAGCGCCTTCTGGAAAAATGCAACCGGCATATGCTGCAGCTGAAGCGGGAATGTGAAGGATGCAGGATCGTTCAGCTGGAAGAGATAGACGCGCTCATTGTGGAAATCGGACGGCTTGCGGAACGGATGGAGACATACCTGGAAGATCATGATGACAGCCCTGTCAGAAATGAAATTTTGGAATTCTATTTTCTCCTTTCCCATTTTCAGACGATCTATGACAAGCTGGATGACAACTATGTCATATATACGCAGCTGGAGGATGACGGCTTTCTGCTGAAGCTATTCTGCGTGAATCCGGCGCTGAACCTGAAGGAATGTATGGAGAGGGCGAGAAGCTCGATCCTTTTTTCCGCAACATTTCTTCCCATCCAGTATTATAAAGGACTTCTCGGCGGGCAGAGCGAGGATTATGAGGTATATGCCAAATCTGCCTTTGATCCCAGACGGAAAGCCCTGTTTATCGGAAGCGATGTGACCAGCAGGTATACGAGGCGTTCCAGGCAGGAATATTACAACATTGCCAGATACCTTCATGAGATTACCAGCATGCGGTATGGGAATTATATGATTTTCTTTCCATCTCACAGTTTTCTTCAAAATGTATACGAAGTGTATGCGGAATATTTTCTGGACGAAGAACGGGAAGAATGCCTGCTGCAGGAAGATTATATGAACGAGGAAGCGAGAGAACAGTTTCTGAAGCGGTTTGAGGGAAATTGGGACTGCTCTCTGGAGGGGCAGATTTATATGGAGATCGAAGAAGAGGAAGACAGGAGCCTGCTGGGATTCTGTGTGATGGGCGGGATTTTCAGTGAAGGGATTGATCTGAAAAGGGACAGCCTGATCGGAGCCATCATCGTGGGCACCGGCCTTCCGCAGGTATGTAATGAACGGGAGATCCTGAAGCGCTATTTTGACGCCCGGGGAGGCAATGGGTTTGACTATGCCTACCGGTATCCGGGGATGAACAAAGTGCTTCAGGCTGCCGGAAGGGTGATTCGGACAGCGGAGGATGTGGGAATCGTGGCGCTTCTGGACGACCGTTTCCTGAGCAGCTCCTATCAGAGGCTTTTCCCCAGAGAATGGGAGGAATATGAGGCCGTGACGGTGGAACGTGTGGCAAAGCGCGTGGAGCGCTTCTGGGATGAGTGGCTGTAACCGTGAAGGAAGGAGGCTGGTATCCGCCGGGAGGTTCGCAGAATAAAATAAAAGCGGAAAGACAAGAAAACTGTCAGGGATTGGCAGCGGGAAATAGGAACAGAAACTGTGGATAAGTATGTGAAATAATCGGATTTTCAGAATGTGACACAAGTGTCAATAAAACTGACAGGTGGATAACTTGATTATGACAGGTGTGAATGTGGATAACTTTGTGGAAACTGGGGATTTCTTTTGCGAACATTGTCGTAATCAAGAGAAAAAAGGGGTTTTCCACATTTTCACAAAGCGATCGAAAAAGAGTGAAAAAACTCGGCTGGTCAACGGCTGAAACGGGCGATTTGTGGACAAAAAAAGATGCTTATCCACAGCTGAAAGCATGTGTATATCCTCGGCGTGGATATCCACAGCGCGGATTTCTTTTTTTGGAACGCCACTTCAAAAATTGGCTGTTTTTTGCTTTTGCATGAGGGCGTTCCCTAAAAGAAATCCGGCGTATCCCTTCCATGTGAAAGAGGGCTAGGCTCCCTGATGGGGCGCAAAGAAGGAGGGGAAGGGACTGCCGGGCCGGCGCGGAGCAATGTGGAAGAAACAGAAAAGACCATTTTTTATATTCAAAAAGAAAAAAGTATGCTATAATGTAAACTCATTGAAAAAGATACTGGCTCGAGGTGTGCTGGAGAGGACAGCTTGAACTGCCGGAATGATAGAATGCCATCTGTCCGTTTTGGCCCATAGGGAGGAAACGGAGGAAACCTGCAACCGTTCAGATCCGTCTGAAGTGTTGCAGGAATCATCAGAGGAGGAAAAGAAAGATGTGGGCATATGAAAGCGTATTTTATCAGATCTATCCGCTGGGGTTCTGCGGAGCGCCGTTTGAGAATGACGGAGTGGAGAAGGCCAGGATTTTAAAGGTAAAGGACTGGATCCCCCATATCAAAGGGCTGGGAGCGGATGCGATCTATTTTTCTCCGGTATTTGAATCAGATACCCATGGGTATAACACCAGAGACTTCAGAAAGATTGACTGCAGGCTCGGAAGCAATGAAGATTTTGCACAGGTATGTCAAAGCCTGCATGTAGAGGGCATCCGTGTGGTGCTGGACGGCGTGTTTAATCATGTGGGCAGAGGATTCTGGGCGTTTCAGGATGTGCTTAAGAATCGGGAGCGTTCACCGTATCTGGACTGGTTCTATATTCATCTGGATGGGAATTCCAATTATAATGACGGGCTTTGGTATGAAGGCTGGGAAGGCAATTATGATCTGGTAAAGCTGAATCTGAGAAATGAAGAGGTGGTTCGGCACATTTTTGACAGCATCCGTTTCTGGGTGGAAGCTTTTGATATAGACGGGCTGCGTCTGGATGTGGCGTATTGTCTGGATCATGATTTTGTAAGAAGGCTGCGCAGCTTCTGCGACGGCCTGAAAGAAGAATTCTTCCTTGTGGGTGAGATCCTGCATGGAGATTATAAGGTGCTTGTGAATGATGCCATGCTGCATTCCTGCACGAATTATGAGTGCTACAAGGGGCTGTATTCCAGCTTCAATTCCATGAACCTGTTTGAGATCGGCCACAGCCTGGCGCGGCAGTTCGGCCCCGAGGCGTGGACGCTGTATAAGGGCCTGCCTCTGCTGTCCTTTGCGGATAACCATGATGTAACGCGCGTGGCCACGATTTTAACGAACAAAGAGCATCTGTGGCCGTTGTACGGGGTATTGTTCGGTATGCCCGGCGTGCCCTGCGTTTATTACGGCAGCGAGTGGGG
>USKC01000088.1 GCA_900555195.1 uncultured Lachnospiraceae bacterium | reverse complement strand
TTCCGGACTCTTTTGCCTGGTTATTTCCAATGACTGGACCGCAGGCGGTAAAGATCAATGCCATTGCCAAGACAACTGCCAACCCTTTTTTCATGATTTCACTCCTCATATTATGTTTCCTCCTTCTGGTTCCTTTCAGGCATGTGCGCCTGTATGTTTTATCTTAACCAGTAAGGCTAACTTTTCGCTTTAGGAAACCTAACATTTTCTTAAGGTTAGCAGGTACACTGATCCGGCCCTCCTATAGGAAGAGTTAAAATGAATTCTGTCACGCGTCCCTCCAAAGGCCGCCCTGCCAGTTCCAAGTTTCCCCCATGCAGCTGCGCAATCCGCTTGCAGGCCGCTAAGCCCAACCCAGATCCATGCGCCCCGCTCCTGGATGCATCTCCTGTAACAAAGGGAAGGAAGAGGCGGCTTTTAAGTTCCGGAGGAATTCCGACGCCGTCATCCCCGAACTGCAACACCGCCTGCTTCTCTTCCTCTCTCACAGAAACAAAAATAGTGGTACCCGCCGGATTGTATTTTACGGCATTGTTCACCAAATTCTCCAGTAACCTTTCCAGCAAAGTTCTATCCAGGCGACAGTAAATGGGAGTTTCTGGAATATCGGCCTCCAGCAAAAACCCTTCTCTCTCCAATTCCTGATAGTGGCATGCGAAATATTCCCGCACCTTGGCACACAGATCTGCACGTTGCAAATGAACCGGCATCTGCGGATGCTCCAGCTTACTGTATTCATGAAATGCTTCCAGAAGACTGCCGACCTGATCCGCCTTGCGGATGATGACATCCAGGATCGCATCTGCATCTTCCTCTGAAATCAATCCGTCCTTCAAGGCAGCGGCATACCCTCTGATTACGGTCACAGGTGTCTTCAAATCATGAGAGATATCCGCTAAAAGCCGCTTTTTTTCTGTATCCAGCTTCAGTCTTTCTTCTTCACTTTCCTCTAACCGCTCTTCCATCCGAATGAAGCTGCGGGCCATGCTTACGAATTCTTCCGGCCCACGATAATTCTCCAGAAGCCCGGGTTCCCTTCCCGGCATAGCGGCTATTGCGAAATGAAACGGAGCCAAAAGCCGTTTCATTCTTCTTCCCAGCCAATAGATACAAACTGCTGCGGTCGCTATATACACCAGGACAAACAGGCACAGCATGGAATCATACATCTGAGAAGCCATCAAATATGCTCCTCTTTCCGCCTCCCGCATCCAGAAAACCGCCTGACGCCTTAAGCCGGACGGTTCCGTATAGTCATGGCGCCAGATTCGTCTTCCCTGTTCGTCCACACCGCGCAGATATTCCAGTTCCTTTTCCGTAAAACCATCCCTGTCCTGGAACAGCGTTCCGGCCAGGCGCCTTCCATTTCCATCCAGAATCGCATAGCCGGTTATGACCAGATTGTCTTCCTGTGCAAAATCCGCACGCGTCAGAAGATACTTTCCATTCCGGGAATCCTCAGGTATCTCAGCCATCAGCAGGCGGCTGGATTCTGAAAATACGGAAATACATTCCAGCTCTTCTCGCCCCGGCGTCTCTCCAGTCTGTCCTTCCGACAGGATAGGCGTTCCCTCTTCATCTAGAATCAGAAGGCCATAGTCCTTTCCCAGATAAGAGGCGGCATTCAGACCGGAAAGTCTGTCCTCCTCCGTATTTTCCAGCTTTTCCAGAAAACCCCATGGGTCGGGGACGGGCGCCGCATAGGACAGATAGGCGGATAGGACCAGAGAAAGCCCCGCCATCAGCACCAGATTGATCGCCGTAAAAGCCGTGTAATGAATGGCCAGAAAGCGGAACAGGCTTCCGTTTCTCTTCTTATTTTCCTTTGTCTTCAATTTTATATCCCAGCCCCCTTATGGTTTTAATATAGCCCGGATTTCTGGGATCTTCCCCGATCTTTTCCCGCAGCCTGGAGATATGTACCATCATGGTCTTATCATCGCTCTCCGTGAATTCTCCGTTCAGGCTTTCATTCAGCTGCGCTTTGGTGAATACACGGCCAGGGCTTCTCATCAGCTTCGCCAGAATCCGGAACTCCGTCGGCGTCAGGAAAATCGGCTCACCTGCCTTGGTAAGCGTCATTTCCTCCGTGTTCAGGCACAGTTCCCCCAGGCGCAGGCATTCTCCCTGCCCGGCCTGCGCCGTCCCGGCGCCAAGCTGGTAGAACCTCCGCAGGCTGGAAGCCACCCGTGCCACAACCTCCATCGGATTGAACGGTTTTGTCAGGTAATCATCCGCCCCCAGATTCAGTCCCAGGATCTTATCATGATCCTGATCCCTGGCGGACAGAATCAAAATCGGAATATTGCTCTTCTCCCGGATCCTGCGCGTCAGTTCATACCCATTCATCCCCGGCATCATCACGTCCAGCAGGGCCAGATCCACATGCTCTGTCTCCAGGATCCGCTGCGCCCTGATGCCGCTGTCCGCGCTTTTCACGAGATAACCGCTGTTTTCCAGATAAAGGCGCAAAAGGGCGACGATATCCTCATCGTCCTCTGCAATCAAAATCGTATACTGCATACACTCTCCCTCATCCGAGGCCCTCCGCCTCTCTGCAACATTTCAGGCAGCCTCAAACGGCTGCCGCATCTTCCCTTATGCCGCCCCGTTTCGCTCCCTGTGTCCCTTCCGGCAGGCGTCGTCGAATTCCTTCAGCTTACGCTTTGCTTCCGCGTCAAGGTTCTTCGGAACCTGAATCTGTACGGTCACATATTGACTGCCGTATGTGCCCGCATCCTTCATGGAAACGATTCCCTTGCCGCGCAGCTGTATCTTGGTCCCGGACTGTGTGCCTTCCCGAATCTTGCACATCACATTTCCGGTAATCGTCGGTACCAGAACCTCTCCGCCCAGAACCGCAGTAATAAAGGGCACCTGAACCGTAGAATATATATCCATACCTTTCCGCTCAAATCCGGGCTTTTTGCCGACCTTCACCTTCAGGAACAGATCGCCGGAACCGGCGCCTCCCCTGCCAGGCTGGCCCTTTCCCTGGAGCCGTATGCTCTGCCCGTCATCAATGCCCGCAGGAATACGCACTTGCAGGGACTGCGCCCGGCCATCTGCTCCCGCAAGCCGGATCCGCTTCTCGCAGCCAAACGCCGCCTCATCAAAGCTGACGGATACTTCCGCCTCCACATCCGCTCCCCTGCTTCCATTTTCCTGGCCAAATCCGCCCATATGAAAGCCGCCGGATGCGCCGCTTCCGAAACCATGGCCAAATCCGCCGCCAAATGTACGCCCGCCTTTTTTCCGGGAACCGCCCTGCTTCTGGGCATTCCCTTCCTTCCGGCCAAAGAAATCACCGAACAGATCGCCAAAGAGGTCATCCATATCCTGTGCATCACCTGTTTCAAAATGATAGGTCCGGTATCCGCCCTGCCCGTCTCCAAAGCCGCCAAATCCACGGCCGTCAAAGCCCTGGCCGCCAAACCCTTCCCAGTTTCCGTTCGGCGCGCCTTCTTCAAACGCGGCGTGTCCATATTTATCATACAATTTCTTCTTCTCCGGATCGCTAAGGACGGAGTAAGCCTCTGTCACTTCCTTAAATCTCGCTTCCGCCTCCGCGCTTCCGGCGTTGGTATCCGGATGATACTTCTTGGCAAGCTTCCTGTAAGCCTTCTTGATTGCCGCCGCATCCGCATTCCTGTCTATACCTAAAACTTCATAATAATCTCTCTTAACAGCCATTCTCATCACCCTCTGTTCTTTTCACATCTGCCAGAGTCTGCGCATTCTTCCGGAACGGCCCGGATGGATGCGCTCTATCTGTGATCCTCCGTACAAAGTACGGGAAGTTTATTGTTCTATTTGTAATATAACAAATATTGCAATATGTGTCAAGTACACGGGCTGTTTTTTATTCTTCTTTTATTCTTCTGCGCGAGAATGCCCGGCAGCCGTTCAGGCCGGTCCGCGCATTTCCTGCCAAGACCGTGCAACGGACTACAGATGTCTTTTGTCCTATTAGCACATTTTCATATAGTCCATAGATGATGGTATCGTCCTGATGGCCATGGATACAATAAGGCTATCAGGCTATATCGCCCACATGTTTTCTGTCCATGGCATATCCAGCCGGACAGATAAGGAGAAAGAGTGAACGCGTTTTTCTTTCACTCTCCCTGACTTTGCATGCGCCGCAGCGCGCAGATGGGAGCATTTATGAAAAAAGAAATCAATGTTGAAATCGGAGGAAGGATCCGCCGCCAGCGGGAAGCGCTGCATATGAGCCGGGAACAGCTGGCAGAAGCTGCGGATATCTCCACCCCTTTTCTCGCCGATGTGGAGTTGGGCCGCAAGGGCGTCTCTCCCCTGACCATACGGAAGATGTGCAATGCCCTTCATGTCTCCGCTGATTATCTGATCCGCAACAAGGAGCTTTCTTCAGACTTTCCGGAAATCATCGAACTGCTTTCCAGCCTGGAACCGCGCTATCTCCCTCTTGTGGAAGAACTGCTGCGGGTTTATATCAAGGCAATCGATCTGAAAGAAGGGGATTGACCATATCAAGGGCAGAAAGCGGCCAGGCCCGCATGCCTCTTCATACATCCTTATGAATCGGTTCTGCCAAGGATCACCGGCGTCCGATCCGTCTGTTTCATATTGGAATAAAATGCTTTTAATTGGGAAGAACACAGCCATTCCAGATATTCTGTTTCCAGGTATCCTCTGGGTGAGATATTCAGGCTGCTCTTCCCTCTTTCTATATCCCCTTCCATTTCCGCGCGCAGCGCTTCCACCGTCTCCGGGTTCTTGCGCCGGTACCACTGCATCTTTTCCATGTAATAGCCTTCCAGCTGTCCGGACCAGCGTTTTTTCAGGTCAAAAAGGTGATCAAACGCTCTGATTTTCTCCCGAATATGTTCCTCCTTTGGATCGACAGGATCCAGACGCACCTTTTCCTCACCCGCTTTTTTGTCCATCTCAAAGCCGATCCGCACTTGATCTCTGACCGTATCCAAATAGGGAAGGAAGATCCGTTTCAATTCCTTTTTCCCGCTGGAAAAGGGACTCTTATCGCCCTTATACCGCTTGTTGCAGGTGGGGCAGCAAAAATACAGATTGAAGGGATGCAGGGCCAGGCAAGGAACCGCGCTCTTGGCAAAATAATGCTCCACCTCCCCTTCTTCCATCCCGTCCGTCATGGTCTGCAGACAGACCGGGCAGATGCGCCGGATCGTCCGGTTTTTTGCTCTTTCAAAGAACTGCTGCGCGAACTGTCCGCGTCCATATGGCCCGGTGATTCCATGCAGCCTGAAATGGGCCGTACACAACACCACCTGATAAAAATACAGATAAAAATCCCGGATCACCTTCCGTTCCTTTGCCGGAAGATCAGTCGTCCAAAAAGTGAACTCCGCCCCATGAAAATTGGCGAATCCCATATCATGCCGGATCGCTTCATGGATCGCTTCCCGCCGCGCCCTGTCCATTCCAAACAGCTCGTCCAGCGCCTCTCTCATGCTCTGCCCGTTTTTCGTATCCCTCACATACAGTTCATAAAACCATTCCCCATCCTGCGCTCCGGTGTAATCCAGCCATTCCTTTCGCTGGAATCCCCCATCCTCTTTCGATGCGGCAAAGGCGAACACGGACAGGAGAAAATCGCTGATGCTCCCCAACGCAGCCCTGTGCCCTTCTACATCCATCTCCCAAAACATCCGCTTATCCCTCCTCCTTCGCCTCTAAAAGGGAATAGAGCTGCTCGTACATGCAGAATCTCCGGTATCCTGGCCCCATTTTCCCGATCGTTTCTTCTATCTTCTCCGGATCGTTTGTGCGTATCCGTTCCTGAACAAATCCTTCCGCAAACGCGCCGATGGATTCCGCCTGAAACACCTGTCTGGAAATCTCATCCCGCCCGGCAGCAAAGGTGGATATATTCACCTCTTCCATCTTCGTCCGCCCTCCCGGCAGATTCTCCAACAGATACACCTGTTCATACATGGCGTCCGTCAGCATCAGCGTGGAATGGGTGGCGATCAGGAATTCATGCCCCCTTTCTCCACAGATCTCATAAAGGCATTGGATGAAGTCCCGGTTCCAATCATCATTGAAATGCACATCCGGCTCATCATACAAAAACAGGGTGTTGTCCCCGCAGTGCGCCTGTGCCATCAGAGCCAGGCCGATCCGGGAAATCCACATCAGCTCTCCGTCGCTTAAGGCTTCGATTTCATGTATTCCCCTCTCATACCCTCCGTTTTTCTTCCCAAAGCAGTAGAAAAAGTGCACGGAGCGGATCACGCCCTCCCGATATGCGCCAAGCAGCGCCGACAGCAGCAGAAACGGATTTCCCGCAACATATTCCTGCAGCCTGGGATGATACCATCCCGCCTGCACATCCTCCCACTTCTGGTATAAAAATACCGCCAGCACTTCGGAAGGGGCCTCCCCGCCCTCCTTAGCACGCTCCACAGCCAGCCGGTGCACCGTATCGTCGTTTATCCTGTCCTCTTCTCCGATCAGCCTCCGTAGGATGTTAAGCTGCGGGGTATCCGGCTCCTGTTCCAGCTTTTCCTCATCCACACGGATGGAAAAAGCGACGGGAACGATCCCGGTATCCAGCCGTTTCAGCAGTTTTTCCCTCCATCCGCAATAGCGCCGGATCGTCTCCTTCTCCCGTTCATCCCAAACATCCGCCGGAAACACGGCAAAGAGAACAGGAAGGAGAAAGCGGGAGGTTACATCATCCACAAAAAATGCACGCGGATTGGTCTCCAGCCGTTCATAATAGCGGAAAATTTCCTCCGCCTCCCTGCGCACCTCTCCTTCCTCCTGATCGGAAAGATCATACAGATCGCTGGCCAGGGACGCCCTGGGAGAGGCAAGCAGGATCTCTTCCATGGAACCGTTGGTTCCGGAACAGCAGCAGATCAGCCGGTCCGGAAGATATTCCTCCGGGATGGCATACAGCCGTTCCCTTTCGTCTCCCCTTTCAATTTCCACCCAAAGACGGCGCCTGGTTCCCGTTTCATCCCGAAAATGCTCTTTCTGCGGCCTTACATGAACGCGCACCCCGTCCGGCATCCGATACTGCAGCGCAAAGGCAAAACCGGGAAGTTCGTTCTGCATGATGCGCGTAAAAATCAGGCCCAGCGCCTCCAGCACGCTCGATTTTCCCGAGCCGTTCTTTCCCACCAGGAAATCCACCGCTACCGGAGAATGCTGCTCCTTAAAGCGCAGTTCCAGCCCTTTTAATCCTTTATATCCGTCAATATACAGATATTCCAGCTTCATACATCCTCCTGCTCATCGCTTATCACCTGATATTTCTGGATCGTCACCGGCCGGTTCAGGAAGTCCGCCGCCGGCTCTCCCTGCAGCAATACCCTCTCCGGATATGTTTTTTCCAAAAATCCCATCCCCTCCAGAGCCTTCGCACCAATCAGGGCGTCCTGGATGGAGCCTCCGGCCCTTCCCGCCCGCTTCAGGGCAGCATGCACCGGCAAAGGCCCGCCGTCCTGGGCAAACGCGCGCAGAATCCCCAGCTGGAAATCGGACAGATAATTCAAAAGCTGCTCTCTCGCCGCGCCAAGGTTTCCGATTAAACCCTGTATCTCCCGGCTTTCCGGCTCTTTTTCCTGCACGGGCACGAATGCGGCCCGGTAAACCCTCTGAAACAGCGCGGGATCCGGCTTTTCCAGTCCTTCCCGTTCCCGGAAGCGCTTCGACAGCCCGCCTGTAAACGCGCTGCAGAGCACGGATTGATAGAACCGTTCCGAAAGCCCGGCCATCTCTCCGAACCTCTCCTGCAGATTCATCATCCGTTCCACGGCCCCAGCCAGCTTCTTCTGCACGGCCATATCCATCATCGGAACCGGGATCTCTTCCACCTGCTTGATGTCCATGAGCCCAGGATTCCCGGAGGTCACCTCTCTTTGTTTTGCCCCACCGCCCTGTCCCTTATACCATTCCCGGAACCACAGCCACAGCAGCAGGAATTGGGGGCAGAGCAGTTCTTTCTTCGCCCGGATACGCAGCAGGGCGCTGCCAAAGACCGCATCTTCCATCCCTTCCCGAACCAACTGTACCCTTCTGATCCCATTCTTCGGCAAGCGTTCATACAGCAAATCTCCCTGATTCAGTCCGCCCTGCGTCCATTCCGATGCGACGCGGACGGGAACCGGTTCATATGCACTTCCATTCAGCCCCCAGCCGTCTTCTGCCAGCGCATTCACATAAGGGAGCCTTCTTCCGCCCTCCGCACTCTGGCCGAACGCGCCTATCGCGATGCGCTCTTCCAGGCACTTCCCAAGCGGCTCCCAACCATAGGCACCGCTCTCTTCAAGCTTTCCAAGGAACGCCCCGGCCATGGCCTCCTCCAGAACGGGAAGCGCCTTGTTCTGTTCTTCGCCCATCCGCTCACACCGTTCCAGCACGGAGATCAGAAAATCCTGTTCTTCCAGGCAGGGAAAAAGAATCGGCACGCGCTCCAGCTGCCGTTTCGTCAGATTCGGTATTGTCACCAAATTGGCCCGCATCTCCAGCCATGGCCGGTAGAACTGCAGATAATAATAGACATATGCCGGACGGATGACCGTCTCGTCAAATGCCATTCCCATTACGGCCTGGTTCAGTCTCATGGGCCGCCCGGCGATCCCCACCTTGCCGATGGTTCCTGACACCGACAGGAGCACTGTCCCTGCGGGAACCTCATCCCTGATCTTCCCCGCCCCTTCCTGCGTCAGGCTGATCTCAGTCGTTTCCACGATTTTTTGGTTCAAATCCCCTGCCCGCACCCAGGGAATCCCTTCCCCCTCGCTGTAGTACTCCGGATGGGAGCGGCTGGGGGTGGAGCCCCTGAACCAGCGCGCCGTCACATCCTCTAAAAGAGCGCTCTTCCAGTTGCTCATAACCCCTCAACCTCCGTAAGCAGCGCACGCATCTCCTCCGCAATCCGCTCCTGCATATCGATCATTTCCCGCAGCAGCTCTTCCGGCGGCGCAAAATGGATTTCCTGCCTTCCCGCCGGCCGGTAATAATCCGGCAGCAGCGTTCCTCCCGCCTTCCGTATCTCCTCTATTCCGGCAAACCAGCAATCCGTATGTTCCCATTTTTCCGGCGTCCGGACGCCGTTATAATTCTCCTGCCCCCCTGCGGCAAGGAGCTCCTGCCATTCCTCATAATACGCCTGTCTCTTATCCCAGCAGGCAAGCAGCGCATCATAGGCTTTCCCGTCCCTGCGTTCCGCCTGTCCCCTGAGATCGTAGAAAAAGATCCGCTGGGTGTGGGAATCCTCCCAGCCGCCCGCCATCAGGGGATTTTCCACCACAAGGAGGCTGGCTTTCACCGTCATATTTCCCATAAAGGCACTCTCCGGCAGCAGGATCACCCCGTCCACCGCAAACTCATCCAGCATCCACTTCCGCACCCGTACCGATTCATTCTTAGACGCGAACAGAAAACTGTCCGGTACGAACAGCAGCGCCTTTCCCTCTTTTCTTACCGCAGACAAGCTTCCGACGATTTGATAATGATAGCGGCTCCGGATGCCGTCCACCGGAAGCAGCAATAAGGGAACGCCTCCCCGCTCTGCAACCGGCGTATTGTTGAATACCGGATTGGCGATGACCAGGTCATAGCGATCCTTCGGCCTATCCGGACGCATATATGCCTCCTCCATGCTTTCCTTCCGCAGGCTGATCGGGAAGTTGGAAAAATGCCCAAGAAAGCAGGCAGCCCTATACCAGTCCTCATCCTCTTCCATTCCATACAAGCTCATCCGACCGAACTGCCGGCCTGCCGCATCCAACATGGCCGCCGCCCCACACTGCGGATCCAGGATCATTCCCGCCTCTTCCTTGTCTTCCTCAATCAAGCGCAGCAGCCATCCTGCTTCCTGCTCCCGCAGGAGGTATCTCCCCTTCTCCGACTTATCTCCCGCACACAATTCCAAAAGCCTGCAGAGCATCCCATAAAGATTCCGGCGCCATTCATCCCTCCGCGGGCCATCCAGCCCTGCATCCTGCCTCCAGCCTGCCGCCCGCTCCGCCAGCCTGCTGGCTGCCAGAAGCAGCGGACGGAGCACAGCGCCTTTATAAATGAACGTCCGGTATCTTTCGAGCCCATGCTCCTGCCACAGCGCCACGAGCTCTTTTTCCTCGCTTTGGGCATACCCCAGGCCCTTCACAATATCTGCCAACATCGCAGAAGGCAGCTTCCGGAGCTCGCTCTCCGTAAACGCCTCCTCCCTGCTGTACAGCCAGCACAACAGCAGGAATGCAAATTCATTAAACAGCCTGATCAGAGGCTGCGAATATTCCATCCGGTAGAAATTGACCATCTCCCGGAAGAGCTTCGTAATCTCCCCCGCCCATTCCTCATCCATCCGCTTCTCTTCCCGTATCATACCCTCTCCTCGGCATCTTTTCTTAAAAATCTGGTTTCCGGTTTCACTTAACTTACTGTAAGGATACCATAGATCGCCTGCAATCTCAATCTGGTTGCAGGATGGGGGCAAAAATCGTTGTGCCTCTGCAGAAGCTCATCCGCTGCTTTTCTT
>USKC01000087.1 GCA_900555195.1 uncultured Lachnospiraceae bacterium | reverse complement strand
TTTTCAAGGTACAAGTAAAAGGCTGCTTTTAGATATGCCTTTTGACACCCTAATCTTATAGGAAATTCCGATTACACTTTTTGCGTATAAACCTTGGAAGCTGTATGTTTGGCATACGCTTTCAGTACATCCTCAGAAAACCTGAGCCAGAACAATAAAGAAGGCTGATGCCGAATAGCGTAAAGGAAAGCACAATCATCAAAAGGAAAAGCAGTGGCAGGATGGAGATAATAACGCTGGCTGCGTCCCAGGCGGACGGTTTCAAATATAACTTGCCTGTGTGTTTGTCGCGATAAAGACAAAAGAGAGCACCCTGCTGATATTGTCTTTTTGAACACGATTTCTGAGAGTACCATTTGCCAGAACCCTCCGGCGCCCAATAGGAAAAGATCAGATAATAGTTGTAGCCGCCGTCTCCGTCACTAGCCTTAAGAAGGCCGTCAGCATGCGCGTCGATCTGATCGAAAGAGCCCGAAAGGTAGTGGAAGAACCAGCCGAAGAAATCCAGGAAGGGAAGAAGGGCGGCTGGTAGAAGATGCCGGGCACTGGCCAGGCCGCCCGCGCATAATACCGTTCCGGCAACCGCAAAAATAAGATTTCCAGTCTGGTTCGGTGTCTCTGCGCTGTAGTCGGACATCTGTGCTAGGATATCCTTTCCGTCGACCAGAAAGGCGGCGGAAAGCGCGAAGCACAGGAGGGCCAGCAGAAGCTTCGTGAACCAATGATAGTGTACTTCTGATTCAAGACCCCAGCTTCCAGTGTTCCGGTTATAGAGAACAGGCAGAATAGCGCCTTGAGACGGGATATTTAAAAGTCCCTTATAGACCTTTTCCCTGCGTATCGTTAAGCCCTCACAGACAAAGCAGAGTGTAACGGCGGCGGAGGAGAGAGCGTTATTTACGATATTGCCATCTTCCCTGGCTTCATGGTATTGGACAGATTGTACCTGAGCCTGCAGCCGTTGGGCTTTGGCCCAGTGGCGAAGTTGTTTCCAGCTGTGGATGGCGGAACTAAGAAAAAGACAGCCCGCCAACAGTGCAATAAGAATGAACGCCCACATCCCTGACATGCGTTTCCCTCCTGTTTCTGTGTCTCATTCCTGCGGACAGCATCGGCTGCTGCAGCTTTTCTTTAATCCTACCATTATATGAGGAAAACAAGTGTTTGCTTCTGGTTAAATTCCTGTAAAAAAGAAGGTGATTTCCATTGACATACCTGTTTTTTACAGCCTATACTTAGGAAAAGGCGGAGACAAAGGATGAACAGAAGAAAAAGATGGGTGAGGACAGGAGCTTGGGCTGGTTTTGTGCTTCTGTTTTTGGTAATATGTTTTCTGTCTTTCCAGACGGGAAGCGCAACGAAAGCATTGGAAAAGCCATTTATCAATCAGGTGGCCGGGGTTTTGGAGGAACAGCCTTCCGAAGAATGGCTGCTGACGGCGGCTTTTTATATCCGGCAGACGGGAAGGGCGGTTCTCTTTTTTGCGTTGGGATTCTGCGGGACGGCAGCGATGGGGCTGACGTTTGAACATGCGGATCGGCGCCTGTTGGGCGGCCTGCTTGTGCTGCTTCTGTTTGGAATGGCATATTTTACGGAAAAAATGAAGATATTCATAGAAGGAAGGCATTACGCATTTGCAGAATGCCTGGAAGGCTTCGCGTTTGCTGTATTGGGCGGAGTGTGCCTGTGTGTTGTCCTGCGGTTGGCAGGGCGCAGAAAGGCCGCGAATGAACAAAATGACGCTGGCTTGTAGGGAGGAGTATGTATCAGAAGAAATCAAATCTGCAGAATCTGATGATCATATCGATCGACTGCATTGTGTTGGTGATCAGCCTGGGTATCGCCAATTACATTCGTCATGGGAAATTTTTCAGAGGACTGAATGATCCAAAAGACATGAAGGTGCTGGTGGCAGTTTTCCTGGTGGTCTTTCTTGTCATCAACTTATATAAGAATTTTTATAAACAGATGCTTCTGCGCGGGCCGTTTCAGGAGCTGGTAGAGATCCTGAAAATGAATCTGATTACGGTGGCCGGCGCGACGGTCGCTCTGTACTTTACGCGGATAATTGATGCCTATTCGCGTATGGTGCTGTTTTATTTCGTGCTGATCGATGTGGCGCTTATGTTTGTGGCACATCAGATATATAAAAAATACCTTCCGACATTTTACCGGCTGACGGGCACGGCAAGGCAGGTTCTTCTGGTGGCCGACGCGCAGCAGGCAAAGCAGCTGGTGGAGGAGATGCGTTCCATACGCGATTACAGCTATTCCATCAAGGGGATCGTGCTGTTGGATGCAGAAGCGGATAATGTTGCCGGCGTGCCTGTCGTGGCATCCAGGGAGGAAATGGTGGACTACTGCCTGGGCGCTTCTTTGGATGAGGTGGTGATCTGTGCGGGTGGAGAGGAACAGAGTGGGCTGCATCAGGATATGGAGAATCTCGCAGCGATGGGGCTGACGATCCATCTGCAGATTCCGGTGCTGGAACTGCGGGAAGCGCCCTGGAGGATGCTTTCACAGCTGGGAAAATTCCATATGATTACCTATGCGAATAAGGTGGCCCCCTTTGGGCAGCTGATGACGAAGCGGCTGATGGATATCTGCGGTGCCCTGGTGGGCTGTGTGTTTCTGGCCGTTCTCACGGTCATCCTCACCCCGATCATCAAACTGGATTCACCTGGGCCTGTTTTCTTCTCACAGAAGAGAGTAGGCCGCAACGGTCGCATTTTTAAGATGTATAAGTTTCGTTCCATGTATGTGGATGCGGAAGAACGCAAGAAGGAATTGATGGAACGAAATGAGATGGACGGGCTCATGTTCAAAATGGAGGATGATCCGCGGATCACCAAAGTCGGAAAGTTCCTGCGGCGGACGAGCCTGGATGAATTCCCGCAGTTTGTCAATATCCTGAAGGGAGATATGAGCCTGGTAGGAACCAGGCCGCCCACGTTGGATGAGTTTGAACATTACAAAACATACCACAAAAAACGCCTGAGTTTCCGTCCGGGCCTGACGGGGATGTGGCAGGTGAGCGGCCGGAGCAATATCACTGATTTTGAAGAAATCGTCCGGCTGGATGTGGAGTATATCGATCATTGGTCCGTAGGGCTGGATATCAAGATCCTGGTAAAAACGGTGCTGGCTGTTTTTTCCGAACACGGTGCGAAGTAAAGGGATGCGGAAAAGCGCAGCGGCAGTTGGTTCAATAGAAAAGAAAACTTGACGTATTTTGGTGTTGTGAATATTAACCAATGAAGAAGGCGAGAGGGAACGGCATGATTGAAATGCCGTTCTTTTTCTTTTTTGGGCGGCGTATGTACCCTGAAGAAGGCTGTCCGTAAACAGCTTCAAAACAAATGAATAATCAATTATTTTGTGCATAATTGCTGAATAAATCCGTTCGGTTTAGGAGAAGTGCCATATATGGCACATGATTCTTGCCCGCCCTGAACGTTTGTAGAAAAGTGACAGAATTTGGGATAAAATACTACTACAGTTCAGTGGAAAAAGCAATTCTTACTTAAGGAATATGATAAACTATTAGCACGAACCATGGTAAATCTTGTAAAGTAAGGTGTGCTGAAGATGTTGGATTATGTAGCGATTATGCGTGGCCTGCGTGAGGACAACGATGTGAAGCAGAGGGAAGTGGCAGATTATCTGAAGATTGACCAAAGAGTATATTCCAGGTATGAGCGGGGGCAGAATGCGATGCCCGTCCGTTTTATTCCGCTGCTGTGCGACTATTATAATGTATCGGCCGATTACCTGCTTGGAAGGACAAAAGAGAAGGATTATCCGGGAGCGGATAAGAACAGAAAATTGGGAAGTACGAAAAAGAAAGAATAATTATGAAGAAAAGAACGCGGCAGACAGCGGAATCCTCCGGCTGGCTGCCGTTTTTTGTTCCTTGACCGTGGCTGTTGGGATGGACTTGAGGGCTGTGGCCTCTTAATGGCGGCGAAGGAAAATAGGGTTTGAAGTAATAAGCGGAAGAGAGTATAATGGAACAAGCTATTTCAAAAGTTCTTGAGGAAGTCAGAGAGCTGTTAATATAGAATTGAGCGGACAGGAGTAAAAGGAGCCATCGCGATGCATAATCAATTAACGCAGAAAGATATAGAACGGATGAAGGAAGAGATTGAACACAGGAAATTGGTGGTCAGGAAGGAAGCGCTGGAGGCTGTCAAGGAAGCCAGGGCACAGGGAGATCTGAGCGAAAATTTTGAATACTATGCGGCGAAACGTGAGAAGAACAGGAACGAGAGCAGAATCCGTTTCCTGGAGCGGATGATTAAGACCGCGGAGGTGATTTCGGATGAATCGAAAGAGGACGAAATCGGTGTGAACAATACGGTGCTTTTGTTTTTTGAAGAGGAAGGGACAACGGAGACGATGAAGATCGTTACCACCATGCGGGGAAATTCCCTGGAAGGGCTGGTAAGCACGGAATCTCCCATCGGGAAAGCGCTTTTGGGCCACAAAATTGGGGATCGGGTTTATGTGAAAGTGAATGAAAACTATGGGTATTATGTGGTGATAAAGCAGATTGAGAAGACGGTGGATGATGGGACGGATAAGCTGAGGAGCTTTTGACGGACGGACAAGCCGCACTCCCGCCATACTGGTATCGCGGGAATGAAAAGGTGTGATTGGAAACGGCAGGAAAGGAAAGAGACGGATATGGAAGCGTTGCTGTTGCTGGCGGCAATCATAGTTGCCGCCATTTTCTTTTTGATAAAAGGGGCCTGGGACGAGCGGGGGAAAAAGGAACAGGTTAAGGAACGGATTCACGAGGCCTATGGAAAAGAGTGGAAGCGGGAGTACAGTGAAGAAGAACTAGGAGGAATCCTCGGATTTTATGAGGCGCACCGGAGGGAGAATCAGATTGATGACATCACCTGGAATGATTTGTCCATGGATGAAATCTTTTTCCGTCTGAACCACACCTATTCCTCAGCCGGACAGGAATATCTGTATTATGCTTTAAGGACGCCCGCCCTTTCTGCAGAGGAACAGGAGGGAATGGAGGAACGGCTCTCCTGGATCGACGGCAACGAACGGGAAAGGGAACAGCTGCAGCTTTTGTTCTGGACCCTTGGAAGGAGCGGAAAATATTCCGTCTACGATTATCTGGGATATTTGGATGGACTGGGTGAGCGCAGCAGCGGCAGGGATATTCTGATGGACGTCCTGCTGTTCGCTTCCCTCCTGCTGATTCCCTTTGAGGCGTCGGTGGGAATGATGCTGTTTTTCATTGTGATCACTGTGAATATGTTCACCTACATGAAGGAAAAACGGCGGGTGGAACCATATCTGGTCAGCTTTGCCTATGTGAAGCGGATTCTGGACTTCGCAAAGGAAATACAGAAGGTTCAGGCGCCGGGATTTGCCAAAGAGTGGAAGGAACTGAAGGAGCTGGAAGGAAGGTTCGGGAAATTCCGCTACAGCGCTGTGCTGGGAATGCGGGGAAGCAATACGGCAGGCGATCCGCTTTCCATCCTGCTGGATTATATAAATATGCTTCTGCATCTGGATATCATCTGTTTTAATGCCATGTTCGCGGAGGTAAAAAAGCATCTTGCAGACATCGACCGCATGATAGAACTGGTGGGAAGGACGGAAGCCCTTCTTGCCGTCGCTTCTTACAGGGCCTCCCTGAAAGAAGGGTGGTGCCGGCCCGTGTTTTCACAGGAAAAGAATCTTTCGATTCGGGGGTTGTATCATCCGCTGCTGAAGGAACCTGTTAAAAATGACATCCGCACGCACAGGGGTGTGTTGGTTACCGGATCCAATGCTTCGGGAAAATCCACCTTCCTGAAGGCGGTGGCTCTGAACGCGCTGCTGGCGCAGACCATAGGAACCTGTACGGCAGAAAGCTATCAGGGAGGTTTCTGGCGGATTTACACTTCCATGGCGCTGCGGGACGATCTGGAGAGCGGGGAGAGCTACTATATCGTGGAAATCGGGGCGCTGAAACGGATTCTGGATGTGACGGCTGTGAAGACCCCTCCGGTACTCTGCTTTGTGGATGAGGTGCTTCGCGGAACGAATACCGTGGAGCGGATTGCTGCTTCCACGCAGATTCTTAAGAGCCTGAGCAGGGAGAACGTGATGTGCTTTGCTGCCACGCATGACATCGAACTGACCCGCCTCCTTCAGGAAGAATATGACAATTACCATTTTGAAGAACAGGTGGGGGAAAATGACATTTCCTTCAACTATGTGCTCATGCCGGGAAGGGCGACCACGAGAAATGCGATCCGCCTGCTGGGCATCATGGGCTATGACGAAGAAATCATCCGGGAAGCGGACGCAATGGCAGCCCGCTTTATGCGGACGGGAGAATGGGAGCCGGAACATGGAAATGCGGCTTCGGAATGAGAGGAAGCGATGAAGGTAACAATTTATACGGACGGAGCGGCAAGGGGAAATCCGGAAGGTCCCGGCGGTTATGGGACGATCCTGCAGTATGTGGACACGCAGGGCAGGCTGCATGAGAAGGAGCTGTCGCAGGGATATATAAAAACCACGAATAACAGGATGGAGCTGATGGCGGTGATCGCCGGCCTGGAGGCCTTGAACCGGCCGTGCCAGGTGGAAATCGTCTCGGATTCCAAATATGTGACGGATGCGTTCAACAAGCATTGGATAGACGGCTGGCTGAAGAAGAACTGGCGGGCCTCTTCCGGTCCGGTGAAGAATATTGATCTGTGGAAGCGGCTTTTGGAAGCGGCAAAGCCGCATCAGATCACTTTTACCTGGGTGAAGGGGCATGATGGGCATCCGGAGAATGAACGCTGTGACAAGCTGGCAACATCGGCTGCGGACGGGGAAGGGCTTGAAGCGGACGTTGGATTGGAAGCTTGACGCGTTCGGATGATAATGGTATGATGACAAAAAGGCTTTATGGCGAGGCCATGGAAGGGATGGTTGTATGAGCAAAGCCGTCTTGTTTTTGAATTCTTTTCTTTCATACCTATTTCTGTTCGCTGTGATCGTGGTGCTGGTCATTGTGGCCATAGCGCTGGGGATCACCTTTCGGAAGAGGAAAGATGCGAAGGATGCGGCGATAAAGGTGAATGCGGAAGAAAAGAATGTAAGAAATGAATAGGGAAACTGGAAATGAAAAAGCTGCCGGAGGATACATGTGAAAGTCCTCCGGCAGCTGTCACAGGGTTATCAGATACTCCGTAGCTTGCTGCGGGGTATTTAATTGTGCGGGAAGCGTTTGCTTATGGAAAATGTGCGGAGGACGAGAGGATGCCAAGATCATCCAACCAGAAGCTGAAACTTCTGTATTTGCTGAAAATTCTCAGTGAGGAAACGGACGAACAGCATTATATGAACGCGCGGGAGCTGATTGCGCGGCTGGGACAGTATGGGATCCGCGCAGAGCGCAAAAGCGTCTACGATGATTTGGAACGGCTGCAGGAGTTCGGATACGATATCATCCATACGAAAACGGGTGAGGGGAGCGGATATTATCTGGGCGGACGGGAATTTGAACTGGCGGAATTGAAGCTCCTGGTGGATGTGGTGCAGGCTTCCCGATTCATCACGCTGAAGAAATCCAGGCAGCTGATCCATAAGCTGGAACGGCTGGCGGGGAGGAATGAGGCGGCCTGCCTTCAGCGTCAGGTTTATGTGGCCGGGCGGGTGAAAACAGAGAATGAAAGCATCTACTATAATGTGGATTTCATCCACCGGGCAATTCAGGAAAATCGGAGGATTACCTTTCAGTATATGGAATGGAACCTGGAGCGAAAACTTGCGCCAAGAAAAGATGGAAGCAGATATGACATCAGTCCATGGGCGCTTTCCTGGAATGACGAGAATTATTATCTGATCGGTTATGACGCCCAGGCGGCGCTGATTAAGCATTACCGGGTGGACAAGATGCACGCGATCCGCCTGTCGGAAGAAGCGAGGCAGGGCGGAGAGGCGTTCCAAAGTTTTGATATTGCGGCCTATACGAATAAGACGTTCGGGATGTATGGAGGAAAAGAGGAGACGGTGACCCTCATTTTTTCCAATAGGCTGATCGGTGTGGTGATCGACCGGTTCGGACGGGAAGCGGATATACGGAAGGTGGATGACACACATTTCCGCCTTCGGGTAAAAGTGGCCATAAGCGGTCAGTTCTATGGATGGCTTACGGGACTGGGCGAGGATGCCAGGATCTCTGGCCCTGAAGAGATTGTAATGGATTATCTGGGATATTTGAAGCGACTTACAGCTATATATGAGAGAGAAAACAGAGGAGGAGATCGAGATGGAAGTGCGGTTTGCAGCCAGGATGAAGGAGTATGAAGAGGGCATTTTTCAGGTGCTGAATGAGAAAAAGGAAGAGTTGGAA
Source organism: uncultured Lachnospiraceae bacterium (assembly GCA_900555195.1). Taxonomy (GTDB): domain Bacteria; phylum Bacillota; class Clostridia; order Lachnospirales; family Lachnospiraceae; genus Eisenbergiella. Next base: position 2,231 of record USKC01000087.1, on the reverse strand, counting down.
AGCCGGGGAAGGAAGGTCTATAACTTTTCTGTTGGCACGCCGGACTTCGCCCCGAGACAGGAGATCATGGATGCAGTGGCACAGGCCGCATCCAGGCCCGAAAATTATAAATATGCCCTCCGGGATCTGCCGCAGTTGACGGAAGCGGTGATCCGCCGCTATAAGAGGCGTTACGGTGTAACCTTGGAGGCTGACGAAGTGATGAGCGTCTACGGCTCGCAGGAAGGAATTACCCATATCGGCTTGTCTTTGTGCGACGAGAATGATGAGGTGCTGGTGCCGGATCCGGGTTATCCCATTTTTGGCATCGGCCCGTCCCTGGCGGGCGCTAGGCTGGTGACCTATCCGCTGACGCAGGAGACGGACTATCTGCCGGAACTGGAAGCGCTTTCAGAGGCTGCTGAGCGCGCCAAATTCATGATCCTGTCCTATCCGATGAACCCGATCTGTAAGTGTGCCCCTCATTCTTTCTATGAGCGGCTGATCCCATGGGCGAAGGAACATAACCTGATCCTGATCCATGACAACGCCTATTCAGACATCATTTTTGACGGCAGAAAGGGGATCTCCATCCTGTCCATTCCGGATGCAAAGGAAGTATGCGTGGAATTCTATTCCCTGTCCAAGACGTATAACTATACAGGGGCGAGAATGGGATTCCTGGTGGGGAACAGGGATGTGATCCGCATGTTTAAGAAGCTGCGCAGCCAGATCGACTACGGCACCTTCCTGCCCGTACAGTATGGAGCCATAGCGGCCCTCGACAGTCCGGATGACGCGATACTGTCCCAGTGTGCGGAATATCAGAAGAGGCGGGATGCTCTCTGCGGCGGGTTCAGGAAGATCGGCTGGGATGTGCCGGACAGCGAAGGAACCATGTTCGCCTGGGCGAAGATACCGGAAGGCTTTACGGATGATGTGGAATTCGTCATGGCGCTGATGGAACGGACGGGCGTTCTGTGCACGCCGGGCAGCAGCTTTGGAAACCTTGGCAAGGGACATGTGCGCTTCGCGCTCACCCTTCCGGTCCCTGTGATCGAGGAGGCTGTAGCCGCCGTGAAAGAGAGCGGAATTTTGAAGGGCACAAAAGTGGATTGACAGGTTCGGCTTTTTTGTTTATACTGTGTACACCACAATATATGGTATAATTTTTATAAATAACATCATGATATAGAGATATATCGCTATAGAAGAGGTGCCGGAGAAAGGAAGGGTTTGTATGGAAAATGCGGTTCAGATCAATCAGGAGGAGATCGATTACGGAAAAGAATATCGCCCTGCCCATGATGTGAAGGTTATTAAGAAGGATGGAACCAAGGAAGACTTTAACGTGCAGAAGGTCATTAATGCCGTCGGCAAGAGCGCTTACCGGGCGCTCACGAAGTTCACGGATGAGGAGAAGCGTTCCATCTGCAAATATGTGATCGATAAGGTGGATGAACTGGGGTATGAGGAGATCCCGATCCCTGTAATGCACAATGTGGTGGAATCCGCTCTGGAGCAGGTGAAGCCGATTGTGGCGAAGAGCTATCGGGATTATCGGAACTATAAGCAGGATTTCGTGCGCATGCTGGACGACGTGTATAAGAAGAGCCAGTCCATCATGTATATCGGGGACAAGGAGAATGCGAACACGGATTCCGCGTTGGTATCCACGAAGCGGAGCCTGATTTTCAATCAGCTCAATAAAGAACTCTATCAGAAATTTTTCATGACCACGGAAGAGATTCAGGCCTGCCGGGACGGATATATCTATGTTCACGATATGTCCGCAAGGCGGGATACGATGAACTGCTGCCTGTTCGATGTGCAGAATGTGCTTTCCGGCGGGTTCGAGATGGGAAATATCTGGTACAATGAGCCCAAGACCCTGGATGTGGCATTCGACGTGATCGGCGATATCGTCTTAAGCGCGGCCAGCCAGCAGTACGGCGGGTTTACGGTTCCCAGCGTGGATCTGATCCTGGAACCCTATGCGCAGAAATCCTACGACAGGAACCTGAAGAAATACAGACAGCTGGGCGTGCCGGAAGAGAAGGCGGAAGAAGTGGCATATGCGGACGTGGTCAAGGAGATGGAACAGGGCTTCCAGGGCTGGGAATATAAGTTCAATACGGTAGCCAGCAGCAGAGGGGACTACCCGTTCATCACCATCACTGCGGGAACCGGGACGGGAAGATTTGCCCGCCTTGCCACGATTTCCATGCTGAACGTGCGCCGTGAGGGACAGG
>USKC01000086.1 GCA_900555195.1 uncultured Lachnospiraceae bacterium | reverse complement strand
CTTTATTTGCAGGGTGAAAAATCACGGAAAGCAATTTTCTCCCCTTCCCGCACGGGCCTGTTCTCGAAGGTTCCTTTTCACAAGAGGGGGGCCTGTCCTTTCGGCTGTCCGGGGACTTCTTTCGGCACAGGTGTCCATTCACCCGGACCTGGGAAAAAATGATGCTGTTTCTTACGTTTGTGAACGGAACGTTCTTCCGCACGCCCTGGCGGCGTTGTCCGACGCCCGGCAGGGCGGAGTTCAGCCGCCACGCGGAAGAACGCCCCTTTTGCAAACGTTTAGAAACAGCCCATTTTCGAGGTGGCCATGGCGAACGGATGGCCGTGCCCGAAAGGAATCACGGGCGGCAGGGCGCTGTCTGAGGGGCGGGCGCAGGGGCTTGATCGTGCACAGGCTCCCCGTTACCATCCCGTGAAACACCCCCAGGAGCCCGGGCCCCCATTACGGAACCCAATTACTTATGCCTCGCACCTTGAGAACCGGATAAAAATCCGCTATAATCGAGAAAGATGTATAAATCTTTGTTGGATGTGGAGGCGGCAATAAAGGAAAAGGAAACGCCTTCTCTCTGATCTGTATACGTCCCAAGCGTTTAAGCGCCTGGGAATGGAGGAAGAAATGAAAATCGTATTGCAGAATCTCACAAAAAAATTCCCCGGGCGGGGCAGAAAAAATCCGGAAGAGGTCATCGCTGTGAATGACCTTTCCTTTGAAATCCCGGACGGGAAGCTGGTCGGGCTGCTCGGGCCATCCGGATGCGGGAAAAGTACCACGCTGAATCTGATCTGTGGTCTGGAGAAACCCACGGAAGGCAAAATCTTCTTCGGCAGCCAGGATGTGACCGCCCTGCCTCCGGAGCGCAGGGGAGTGGGCATGGTGTTCCAGAATTACGCCCTGTATCCGCATCTTGGCGTAATGCAGAATATTTTATTTCCCCTGGAAAATCTGAAGGGAAAGGATCGGCCCTCCAAAGAGGAGATGCGCAGGCGCGCGCTGGAAGCGGCCAGTCTGGTACAGATCGATGGCCTGCTTGACCGGCGGCCCAAGGAACTGTCCGGCGGGCAGCAGCAGCGGGTGGCCATTGCCCGCGCCCTGGTGAAGATGCCCGGCGTCCTCCTTCTGGATGAGCCCCTGTCCAATCTGGATGCCCGCCTGCGCCTGCAGACCCGGGAGGAAATCCGCAGGATCCAGCAGGAAACCGGGATCACGACGGTATTCGTCACCCACGATCAGGAAGAAGCCATGAGTATCTGCGATGTGATCGCGGTGATGAAGGACGGTCTGCTGATGCAGGCCGGCAGGCCCCAGGAGGTCTACGACGAGCCCCGAAACCTGTTCGTGGCCAAATTTCTCGGCACTCCTCCCATCAATGTCTTCGATGGTTCGATCCGAAATGGGCAGCTCTATATCGGTACGGAAGCGGTTCTTCCCGTGCCGGGCGCCGCAGACGGAGAAGTCTGGGTCGGGATCCGTCCGGAAGGCTTTCTTCCCTGTTCGGACGGGCCGCTTAGCTGCCGCCTTGGCCGCGTGGAGGTCATGGGACGGGATATCAGCATTCTTTCCACACACAGCGCCTGTCAGGGAGAGACTGTGCGTTCCATCATCAACACGGAAAGCAGCGTGGATGCCGCCAAAGAGACGGTGCGCTTCGCATTAAAACCCGGAAAAGTTTTCCTGTTTTCCAAGGATACGCAGGAACGCATCCTTTTTGATTCCTGATCTTTGAAAGCATTTTGCCCTAGCCCGGATCCATCCGGACTGTATCGCGTTTGGAAAGGAGTCCATTTCATGAATCAAAACAATCACAAGGCCTGGCTGTATCTTCTGCCTTCGCTCCTTTTTCTCGTCCTGTTCATGGTCTATCCGCTGATTGATGTGTTCATCTATTCCGTGGAGGAAGCTTATAATTTCGCTTCCCAGACCTATTATGGGGTGGGACTCTATAATTATTCCTATGTCCTGCACGATCCCTATTTCCTGCAGGCCGTACGCAACACATTTATCCTGGTCATCATCACTGTCCCGCTTTCCACAGGGCTTGCGCTCCTGATATCCGTGGGTTTAAGTTCCATCCGCCCTCTGCGGCAGCTGTTCCAGACCATCTATTTCCTGCCTTATGTGACCAATACCCTTGCCGTGGGACTGGTTTTCATGGTGCTGTTTCAAAAAACAGAGTATACAGACGGCCTGATCAATCTGATCATCCAGTGGTTCGGCGGAACAGGCGTGGACTTCATTAACGGGCCCTACTGGGCGAAGATGTTCGTCCTGTGCTTCTACACCATCTGGGTGGTTATGCCCTTTAAGATCCTCATTCTGACCAGCGCACTGGCCTCTGTTAACCCGGATTACTATAAAGCCGCGCGCGTGGACGGCACTTCCAAGTTGCGGACATTTCTGCGGATCACGCTCCCGATGATCTCTCCCATGATTTTTTATCTGGTGATCACGGGATTCATAGGCGCCTTTAAGGCGTACAGCGACGCGGTGGCGCTGTTCGGCACGGATCTGAATGCGGCAGGGATGAATACGATTGTAGGATACGTTTACGACATGCTCTATGGTGACAGCGGCGGTTATCCGTCCTATGCATCGGCGGCAGCCATCCTTCTGTTCGCCATCGTCCTCACCATCACCTGCATCAATCTTCTGGTCAGCCGAAAACGGTCTGTCAATTAAGGAGGCGCACAATGCAACCACAGCATACTGAATCTACCATATCAAAGGCCGCGTCCTGGCGGGATGGGGCGGTAAAAGCATTCACTTATCTGCTTCTTAGCGTATGGGCCATTATCGTCCTGTTTCCTTTTTACTGGATGCTTCTGACCTCGGTGAAAAGCTACAGTTCTTATAATGCGGAGCATGTTCCGACTTTTTTCACCCTCTCCCCCACGCTCCAGAACTATCGGGATGCATTCACCACAGTGCCGCTTTGCGGGTATCTTCTGAATACGCTGATTTTCACCCTTGCTACCACAGCGCTCATGGTCATCGTCAGCACGCTGGCAGCCTATGCCTTTGCCAGGCTCAATTTCCGCGGAAAGGATCTTCTTTTCACGCTCTTCCTCTCTCTGATGATGATTCCGAACGAACTGGTTGTTATCACCAATTTCGTCACCATCACCAACCTGGATCTGCGCAATTCCTTTCTCGGCCTGATCCTGCCGTCCGTCACCTCTGTTTTTTATATCTATCTGCTCAAGGAAAACTTTGAACAGGTCCCGGACGAGCTCTACCGCGCCGCCAAGGTGGACGGCACTTCTGACCTGAAATACCTTTTCAAGGTGATGATCCCGATCTGTAAGCCGACCCTGGTCACCATCACCATTCTGAAAATGATCGAATGCTGGAACTCCTATGTATGGCCCAGGCTGATTACAGATGATCCGGCCTATTTCCTGGTCTCCAACGGAATACAGGAAATTCGGGAAAACGGCTTCGGCCGGGAAAATATCCCCGCAATGATGGCCGCCGTCGTCGTCATTTCCGTTCCGCTGATCGTGCTGTTCCTGATATTCCGCAAACAGATCATGGCCGGCGTATCAAGAGGAGGTATGAAAGGATGAAACGCAATCAAACGGGAAGATGTGCATCAACGCTCTTTTCCCCCATTTTTACCGCCCTGTCCGGACGGCTGTTTTCCGGAAAAAGGCTTTCAGGGCTTCTTCTGGTTCTTCTGTGCCTGTTTTCTTTCACCGGCTGTCACGGCAGCAGGGAACAGACCGCCTTCCAGGTTCCGGAAAGCTTCGATACCACAGAACCGCTCGAGATTACCTTCTGGGCCAAGAACGACACCAATGTCCGGCAGACAGAGATCTATAAGCAGGCCATCGCTGATTTTGAAGCGCTGTATCCGAACATCACCGTCACCCTACGCCTGTATACCGATTATGGAAAAATTTATAATGATGTGATCACCAACATTTCCACAGGTACCACGCCGAATGTCTGCATCACCTATCCGGATCACATCGCCACTTACCTGACCGGTGAAAATGTGGTAGTTCCCCTGGATGCCCTGCTCGACAATCCGGAATACGGCCTGGGCGGAAGCGCCCTTTTGTTCGACTCTCCCACAAAGGAGGAAATCATTCCGCAGTTTCTGGAAGAATGCACCATCGGCGGTCATACCTATGCGCTGCCTTTCATGCGTTCCACGGAAGCCTGTTATGTGAATAAAACCTATGTGGAAGCGCTCGGCTACACCCTTCCTGAAACCCTGACCTGGGATTTTATCTGGGAGGTCTCCGAAGCAGCCACCAAAAAAAATGCGGACGGGACATTCGCCCTCAACAATGATGAGGTCATGATCCCCTTTATCTACAAATCCACCGATAACATGATGATTCAGGTTCTGAAGCAGCAGAATGCGGGTTACTCCACAGAAAGCGGAGAAATCCAGCTTTTCAACGACACCACCACGCAGTTCCTCTATACAGTCGCGGAACATGTAGGAACCGGCGCCTTTTCCACGTTCAAGATCTCCGGCTATCCCGCCAACTTCCTGAACGCGGGCCAATGCATTTTTGCCATCGATTCCACCGCTGGCGCGACCTGGATGGGCAGCGATGCGCCGCTGTCCGACATCTCAGAAGATTCGGTGGTGGATTTTGAGACAGAGGTCATGATGCTGCCCCAGTATGATACACAGAACCCGCAGATGATTTCCCAGGGGCCCAGCGTCTGCATCTTCAATAAGGAAAATCCCCAGGAAGTCCTGGCGTCCTGGCTGTTCGTACAGTACCTTTTATCCAACGACGTGCAGATCCCCTATTCCCAGACCGAAGGGTATGTGCCCGTCACCACCAAGGCACAGAATTCTGCAGAATATCAGGATTATCTGTCCCGCGCAGGAGAAGACAACGATACCTATTATGATGTGAAAATCGAAGCGGCAAAGCTCCTGCTGGAACACGCGCAGGACACCTTTACGACCCCCGTATTCAACGGCTCCACTTCCCTGCGCGATGCGGCCGGATCGCTCATCGAAGAAGTGGCAAAATCCACCCGCCGGAAGGAAACCGTGGATGACGCCTATATGGATGCACTGTATGCGGACATGACATCCCTGTACCACTTAGATGAAACTGCCGCCGCCCAGGGAGGAGGCAAAACGGATCTTGGCCCTCTGCCCGCAACGGCCGTCGCGCTGCTTGGTTTCCTCGCCGCAGCATGGATCCTGATCCTGCTGTACCTGATCTTTCAGAAGGTTAATAACCGTTCAAACAGCTAGTTGAAATTTTCCGTTGGATAGGCCCGCAGAGGGAGGGGACATGCCCTTTGTACGCGCCGGTTTCTTCCCTGGCCCGGCTGAATGGCCGCGGGGGACGGCTGTATCCCTTCTGCCGCATGCCGCTTCAAAAATTGGCTGTTTCTAAGCCTTGCACGCGGGAAGTTCACCCGCACGCTCTGGCGGCGTTGTTTGACGCCCCATAGGGGCGGAGTTTAGCCGCCATGCGGGTGAACCTCCCACATGCAAGGCTTAGAAACAGCCAATTTTTAAAGTGGTTTGCGGAAAAGAATGCGGCCGAACCCTGCGCCGCAGAAGGCGGATGCCCGTGCCTGGGGAACCAGGCGTCACAAACAAGGGAGACGGAACGGCATGTGCAAAGGGCTGAGCAATAACCAAACTGCCACAAAATCCGGCAAAATACTTGACGCGGCCTTTTTCCTGTGATATAGTCATAGGGCGAGATAAGATTTAGGTCTTTTTTTTATGCTTAAAAATAGGGAAAAAGAAACCAGTTGGAGGTGGATACCATGCGTACGAGAATCACATTAGCATGCACAGAGTGCAAACAGCGTAACTACAATACGACGAAGGACAAGAAGGCCCATCCGGACAGAATGGAGACCAGCAAATATTGCAGATTCTGCAGAAAGCACACGATGCACAAGGAAACCAAATAATAGCCTGTAAGGCGAGCAGTGGACGTAGAGGTGTAGAAAATGGGAAGTTCCTCAAACGAAGAAAAAGTGCCTAAGCCCAAATTCTTTGTTGGTGTGAAAGCGGAATTCAAGAAGATCTCATGGCCGGATAAAGAGATGCTGCTGAAGCAGTCCGTTGCTGTTGTTGCGGTTTCAATCGTAATGGGAGGGATCATTGCCATTCTGGATATGATTCTTCAGTATGCGATTGATTTCCTTGTAAAATAACAGTGGTGGGGTGGACGTATGGCAGAAGCGAACTGGTATGTGGTCCATACTTATTCCGGATATGAGAATAAAGTGAAGGCCAACATTGAGAAGACGATAGAAAACAGGCATCTGGAAGAAGAGATTCTTGAGGTCCGTGTTCCGCTGCAGGATGTGGTGGAAGTGAAGAACGGTGCCAAAAAGGTGGTTCAGAAGAAGCTCTTTCCCGGCTATGTGTTGATTAACATGGTTATGAACGACGATACCTGGTATGTGGTGCGCAATACAAGAGGCGTGACCGGGTTTGTCGGACCGGGAAGCAAACCGGTGCCGCTTACGGAAGCGGAGATGAAGCCGCTCGGCATTAAGACAGAGAATGTCTCCATCGATTTTGCGGAAGGAGATATGATTGTTGTCGTTGCGGGAGCCTGGAAGGATACGGTCGGCGTCGTGCAGAAGATCGATTACAGCAAACAGACCGCTACAATCAATGTAGAGCTGTTCGGCAGGGAGACTCCTGTGGAGATCAGTTTTGCAGAGGTTCGTAAGTCACAGTAAGCAAGAAGTTTAATGGAGCAATCCGTTGAGCTGTGGAAGCAGCGCCCGGTGGAACGGGCCGCATGAAGAATTCATGCGCAGATTGGCTGCGCCATACCACATTATATTTAGGAGGTGCCTGACATGGCAAAGAAAGTTACAGGATACATTAAGTTGCAGATTCCTGCTGGTAAAGCGACTCCGGCTCCCCCGGTTGGCCCTGCGCTCGGTCAGCACGGTGTGAACATCGTTGAGTTTACCAAGCAGTTCAATGCAAGAACGGCAGACAAGGGAGATCTGATCATCCCCGTTGTAATTACTGTTTATGCAGACAGAAGCTTCAGTTTTGTGACCAAGACTCCGCCTGCTGCAGTACTGCTGAAGAAAGCCTGCAATCTGAAGTCCGGTTCCGGTGTTCCGAACAAGACCAAGGTTGCGACGATCTCCAAGGATAAGGTCAGAGAGATCGCAGAGATGAAGATGCCTGACCTGAATGCTGCGAGCGTGGAAGCGGCAATGAGCATGGTTGCCGGCACGGCCAGAAGCATGGGTATTGTAGTGGAAGACTAACGGCTGGAAGGCTGCATTTGCGGCAGAACTGCCCGAAAACAAAAAAATTGGGAGCAGCGTAAAAGAAAAAGCTGCGTTAACCACCAACGGAGGAATGGAAAATGAAACATGGAAAGAAATATAAAGAGGCTGCCAAGCTTGTAGACCGCAGCGTTGCATACGAGCCCGCTGATGCGATCGCTCTGGCAAAGAAAACTGCGACCGCGAAATTTGACGAGACCGTTGAAGTGCATATCAGAACAGGCTGCGACGGACGTCACGCAGAGCAGCAGATCCGCGGAGCTGTTGTGCTTCCGAATGGAACCGGTAAGACCGTTAAGGTTCTGGTATTCGCGAAGGGCGATAAAGTGAATGAGGCAGAAGCGGCTGGAGCGGATTTTGTAGGCGGCGACGAGCTGATCCCCAGAATCCAGAACGAAGGCTGGCTGGACTTTGACGTTGTAGTAGCGACTCCCGATATGATGGGCGTTGTAGGACGTCTGGGTAAGATCCTCGGACCGAAAGGCCTGATGCCTAACCCGAAAGCTGGAACGGTTACCATGGACGTGACCAAGGCGATCAACGATATCAAAGCAGGTAAGATTGAGTACAGGCTTGACAAGTCCAACATTGTGCATGCTCCGATCGGTAAGGCTTCCTTCACCGAGGAACAGCTTCTGGAGAACTTCAATGCGCTGATGGATGCCATCGTAAAGGCAAAACCTTCAGCTCTGAAGGGACAGTATCTGAGAAGCATCACGCTGGCGAGCACGATGGGACCTGGCGTAAAGGTATCTGTTGCGAAGTTCTAAGGATAGACGCAAAAGAGCGGATATAGATGAGATGAGAAAGGCATGGGTGCGTTTGGTACCCGTGCCTTTTTAACATAGAAAGACTTGACGGAACCGAACTTCCAAAGGATAATGGGGGAAAGAAACTATCCGACAGGGAGGATGATGTGATGAGGTCGGGAAGAAGGAGAAAAAAGCGGCGTGCGGGGACTGCTGCCTTGCTGGCGTTTATGATAGTCATTTTGGCGGGAACCTTTCTGCTCGCCGAATGGGCCGTGGTGGGAGGCGGGGACATATCTCTTACGGCGGTGACGGTTGAAGAGGAACTCCTGTCCATTCTGGAGGGGGAGACGGTTCAGGCCGCCGGAAACGCTTCCTCTACGGAAGGAGTGCCGCCTTCCGATGCGGACGTTTCTGTTTCTGCGAATGCATCCGCGGGAAAATATGCGGCTCTTCTGGCAGATCCGGAACGCATGAAAGCGGAGAATGTGTATCCCCTGACTACGGCGTCAGAGGATGGGATCACGTTGACATTTGCCGGGGATATTCTGTTTGACGGCGGGTATGCGATTATGGCGAAGATGAAGAGCCGCGCTGGAACAGATGTGGAGAACTATATTGAATCGGGCTTTGACGAAGCGCTTCTTACCAGAATGCGCGGAGCGGATGTGTTCATGGTGAACAATGAATTCACCTATACCGACAGGGGGACGCCCACGGCAGGGAAGGCTTTTACCTTCCGGGCCAAACCGGAGCATGCCGCCCTGCTGTTCGATATGGGAGCTGATATCGTATCCCTGGCCAATAACCATGCCTATGACTATGGCGAGATCTCGCTGCTGGATACCCTGGACACCCTGGAAGGGATTGGGATGCCCTATGTGGGGGCTGGCCGCAACCTGGAAGAGGCCGCAAAACCGGTTTGTTTTGTCACCCCGAATGTGAAGATTGCGTTTTTGTCCGCCACGCAGATTGAGCGTGTGGATAATCCGGATACGCGGGAGGCCGGAGAGAATACTGCGGGCGTCTTCCGCTGCCGGAACGTGGACAGGCTTTTAGAAGAGGTGGCCAAGGCGAAAGCGGTCAGCGATTTCGTGGTGGTGTATGTCCACTGGGGGACGGAGAGCACCGCAGAACTGGATTGGGCCCAGAAGGAACAGGCTCCTTTGATTGCGGAAGCGGGCGCGGATCTGATCATCGGAGATCATCCCCATGTCCTGCAGGGGATCGAGTGGTACGGGGATACGCCTGTGATTTACAGCCTGGGGAATTTCCTGTTCAATTCCAAGACGCAGGATACCTGCCTTGTCACCGTGACGCTGAATGCAGAAGATGGATCCCTGCAAAGCTTTCAGTTCATCCCGGCGCTGCAGAAGGATTGCCGCGCCACAATGCAGGAAGGGGCGGAGAAGCAGCGCGTTCTTTCCTATATGCAGAGCCTTTCTCCGGGCGCGGTGATCGACGCGGAAGGGTATGTGTCGAAGGGGGCATAGGAAAAAGGGCAGTTTAAGAATGGATGCGGGATTGCGGAGCAGATGCGGAGGGATGCAGAAGGCCAAATGGCAAAGAAGCCGTGACAGAAAAGCTGTGACAAGAAAACCGCGGCAAAAACACTGCAAAAAACTGCGGCAAAAAACGAAAATATGCGATTTGCGCCTTGACAAATATTCCTCCGCGTGGTAGGGTATAAAAGGTTCTGTTGAACCATGCCGAAGACAGCAGGTACCGGTCAGCCGGTGTAAGCATAGGTCGCCTGCCGAGGAAAGAGTGAACGTACAGTGCGGTTTTTAACCGGATAGAATGAAAAGTCGCTCTCCGTGTCTAGGCGGAGAGCTTTTTTGTTGAATAGCGAATGCCGCAGCGTGCGGTGTTTCCTGTTCGCGTTTTCTCCTTTCGGCACTGAATTTATTTCAGAAAAATCTATAAGGAGGTAAAGAAATGGCAAAAGTGGAAGTAAAGGCCCCTATAGTTGCAGAGATTTCCGAAGCGATTAAGGATGCGCAGTCAGTTGTTCTGGTTGACTACCGCGGACTTACTGTAGAGCAGGATACCGCTCTTCGCAGACAGCTTCGTGAAGCTGGAATCAACTATAAGGTTTACAAGAACACGATGATGAACTTTGCTTTCAAGGGAACGGACTTTGAAGCGCTTGCTCCTTATCTTGAAGGACCCAGCGCGATCGCGATTTCCTCTACCGACGCGACTGCGCCGGCCAGAGAACTTGCAAAATTTGCAAAGACCGCTGACAAGCTTGAAATCAAAGCAGGCGTCGTGGAAGGCGCATTATATGACGCGAAGGGTATGGCAGCTATTTCCCAGATCCCGTCCAGAGACGAACTGCTCTCCAAGCTGCTTGGAAGCATTCAGTCCCCGATTGCGAATTTCGCACGCGTTATGAAGCAGCTGGCTGAGAAAGGCGGAGCTGCCGCATGTGAAGGAACGGCCGCAGAGGCCCCTGCCGCAGAAGAAGCACCTGCCGCGGAAGCAGAAGCACCCGCAGCAGAATAATGATTAAATTATAATGGAGGTAAATAAAATGGCAAAATTATCCACTCAGGAAATTATTGATGCGATTAAAGAGCTGTC
>USKC01000085.1 GCA_900555195.1 uncultured Lachnospiraceae bacterium | reverse complement strand
AGAATTTAACGTTGGTGATACTGTAAAAGTTTACGGTAAGATCAAAGAAGGAAACAGAGAAAGAGTTCAGGTATTTGAAGGCGTGATCCTGAAGGTTCAGGGAAGCGGAAGCAGAGCAACTTTCACTGTAAGAAAGACTTCCAATGGCGTTGGAGTTGAGAAGACCTGGCCTGTACATTCTCCGAATGTGGAAAAGGTTGAACTCGTCAGAAAGGGTAAAGTAAGAAGAGCGAAGCTGAACTACCTCAGAGACAGAGTTGGTAAGAAGGCCAAAGTAAAAGAAGTAGTAAAATAATTATAGAAACAGGCATGAGGGGCAGCCGTTAGCGGGTTGCCCCTTTTTTGAACATTAAAACGAAGGCTGTTGAATAAGGGGATGGCATAGTTCGAGAAAGAGGCGTTCGGGTTTCGTTCTGTGAGAATTGCAACTGTCCCTGGTTCATGGTAGAATGAGAAACAGCCGGGAAACATAGTCGGAAGTGGAGTAAAGCGATGCGCAGAAACAGGGGGCTTAGCTTCTACAGAAGAAGGAAAAAAATGAATATCACCGTATTGACCGAGGTGATGAAATATGTCATAGGAATTCTGATATCCATTTTTCTGGCATTTGTCCTGGTCTATTTTGCGGGAGTAAGGACGAGCATCATCGGCGATTCCATGGAGCCGGCGCTTATGAATGGGCAGGAGGTCCTGATCAATCGCCTGGCCTATAAACTCGCCAATCCCAAGGCCGGGGATGTAATCGTTTTTCTGCCGAATGGAAATCAGAACGTTCACTATTATGTAAAAAGAGTGGTGGCCTGTCCGGGAGACCGGGTACAGATTACGGATGGGATCCTTTATATCAATGGGGAAGCGGTGGAGGATGATGTCTATGACCTCATAGCGGATGCAGGGATCGCCGAGAATGAAATCGTCTTAGGAAACGATGAATATTTTGTTATGGGGGATAACTGCAACAGCAGCGAAGACAGCCGCTCGGGCAATATTGGTCCGGTTTCCAAGGATCATATTATAGGAGAAGCCTGGTTTGGCATCGGAGAAGGAAATACAGGACTGATCAGATAGGGTAAGTCTGTGATTTTGCACGCGTGCCAAAGCGCGCAGATGGGAGAAAAGATGAATTATCAGTGGTATCCAGGCCATATGACCAAGGCCAGACGTTCGATGCAGGAAGATATTCGCCTGATCGATCTGATTATAGAGTTGGTGGACGCGAGAATGCCTTTGGGAAGCAGAAATCCGGACATCGATGAGTTGGGCAAGAATAAAGCAAGGCTGATTCTGATGAATAAAGCGGATCTGGCGGATCCGGCCTGCAATAGGGAATGGGCGGACTGGTTTGCCCGAAAGGGTATCAAGGCCGTGGAAGTCAATGCCAAAACCGGGCAGGGAGTAAAAGGGATCCAGAACGCTGTCCGTGAAGTGTGCAGCGAGAAGATTGAGCGCGACAGAAAAAGAGGGATTCTGAACCGGCCAGTGAGAGCAATGGTGGCAGGCATCCCGAATGTGGGGAAATCCACGTTCATTAATTCCTTTGCGGGGAAAGCGTGCACCAAGACTGGAAATAAGCCCGGAGTGACCAAAGGAAAACAGTGGATCCGGCTGAACAAGGGGCTGGAGCTTTTGGACACGCCGGGAATTCTGTGGCCGAAGTTCGACGACCAGCAGGTGGGAATGCGGCTGGCGCTGATCGGTTCTATGAATGATGAAATCATTTTGATGGAAGAACTGGCAATGGAGCTGATCGTGTTTTTGCAGGAAAGATATCCCGAACGCCTGCAGGAACGCTTTGGATGCGAGGGCGGGGAACCGGCACAGGTGCTGCAGGAGATTGCGGAGAAGAGAAAATGCTTTCTGAAAGGAGCGCAGCCCGATACGGAAAGGGCTTCCAGGCTTCTTATGGATGATTTCAGGAATGGCCGTCTGGGAAGGATTTCTCTGGAGTGGCCGGAGACGGAAGCTTGAGCGGAAAACGCAGCGTCCAGCTGTTTTGAATGGAAAAATGGGAAGAAGGGCTAAAGGAATGAAACATGTAGTGAAAGAAATTTTCAGCACGATATTCTATATCCTGCTGGTTCTGTTTGGAACCTGGGTGCTCATCACCTTTGTCGGACAGCGGACTTCCGTGAGCGGCAGTTCCATGGAACCGACGTTGCACCATGGAGATCAGCTGATTCTCGATAAACTGTCCTATCATTTCTCGGAGCCGGAACGGTTTGACATCATCGTGTTTCCGTTCCAGTATGAAGAGAAGACATATTATGTGAAGCGGATCATCGGCCTGCCCGGAGAGACGGTACAGATTGATCTGTCCGGAAACATTTATATCAACGGAGAAATTCTGGAAGAGGATTATGGGCTGGAGCCGATCAATTTCCCAGGATTGGCACAGGACCCCATCACGCTGGGAGAAGACGAATATTTTGTGCTCGGGGATAATCGGAACAACAGTTCAGACAGCAGAGATCCGAGCGTGGGAAATATTAAACGGGATGATATCATGGGGAAAGCGTGGGTGCGCATCTGGCCCCTGAACAAGTTTGGCGTTCTGAAACATCAGTAGGATGGCGGCGGGAGAATATGGAATGAAATTACAGGAGATAAAAGAAGCGCTGGAGGAGGCAGCAGCCGGCCTGCCGGAATCCAGGGAGCGCCTTGAGGAGCTGATTGCTGAATATGATGCGGATGAAAGAAGCGGAGCGAAGGCGCAGGTTGCCAGGGCGAGGAAAAAGCTGGAAGCATTGGATGCGGAAATTGCCCGCACGGAAGAACTGAAACGATATGAGCGGGAATATGAATCCTGCGGATATGTGTGCGGTATCGACGAAGTGGGGCGAGGGCCTCTGGCGGGACCTGTGGTGGCTGGGGCGGTCATCCTTCCGAAGGACTGCCGGATCCTGTATCTGAACGATTCCAAACAGCTTACAGAGAAGAAGAGAGAAGAACTCAGGGCTGTGATCCTGAAGGAAGCGGTGGCGGTGGGCATAGGTTATGCGGCGCCGGAGCGTATTGATGAGATCAATATTCTGCAGGCGACCTATGAGGCCATGCGGGACGCTGTGGGAAAGCTGCCCGTCAGACCGGATGTGCTGCTCAATGATGCGGTACGCATCCCGGGTCTGGCGATCCGGCAGGTTCCCATCATCAAGGGAGATGCCAAAAGCGTATCCATTGCGGCGGCCAGCATCGTGGCCAAGGTGACAAGGGATCACCTGATGCAGGAATATGGCCGGCTTTTTCCGGAGTATGATTTCGCATCCAACAAAGGATACGGCAGTGCCGCGCATATTGCAGCCCTGAAAAAATACGGCCCCTGCCCGATACATCGCCGGAGCTTTATCGGGAATTTCGTAGAGGATGACAGAAAGGCGTGATTGTGCGGTCGGCGAAAGAGATAACGGTTTAGGCGGGGCTGAACAGTTAAAGAAAGAGGAGAAGGTGAATAAAAGAGAAGTCGGAGGCTTTTATGAAGAAGCGGCGGCCCTGTTTTTAAGCAAAAAGGGTGTGCGCATATTGGAACGCAACTACAGATGCAGGCAGGGAGAGATCGACCTGATCGGTCTGGATGGGGAGTATCTGGTCTTTTTTGAGATAAAATACCGGAAAGACGAGGCGGCAGGCTTGCCTGAAGAGGCGGTGAATTCCGCCAAGAGGAGAAGAATCTGCGGTGCTGCAAAATATTATTTATACCTGAAAGGATATGGAGAAAGCATTCCGATACGGTTTGATGTGATTGCGATTTGCCAAAGTCGCGTCAGATGGTATCAGAATGCTTTTGATTATATAGGAAAATAAGAGCGATGGGTTTCGCTTTTCTGAAATTGGTATGCGCCAAGATGCGCAGATGGGAGCAGATATGATAAAAGAAGAACAGATCAGGAGAAAAGCAGGCCGGACGCCGGGGATGGAATGCCGCTTTGAACACGGAATGGATTATCTGGTGTTTCCTGCAATCGAGCGTACAGGCGTGGTGAGGCATTTGATGAGCACGCGGACGGGAGGCGTGAGCGAGGGGATGTTTGCCACGATGAATCTGAGCTTTACGCGGGGGGATAAAGAAGAGAATGTGAAGGAAAACTACAGAAGGATCGCAGCGCTGCTGGACAGGCGCCTGGAGGATTTTGTCTGTTCGGATCAGACCCATACGACCAATATCCGGCGCGTTACGGCTGCCGATGCGGGGAAGGGGGTTACTCGTCCCAAGGATTATCGGGCTGTGGACGGTATGATTACGGATGAGCCGGGAATCGTGCTGGCCACCTTTTATGCGGATTGTGTGCCGCTGCTGTTTGTGGATCCGGTGCGGCGTGCGGTGGGACTGTCTCATTCAGGCTGGCGCGGGACTGCGGCGGGAATGGGGGCGAGGACGGTTGAGGCGATGCAGGAGGCTTTCGGCAGCAGGCCGGAAAATATCCTTGTGGGGATCGGGCCTTCCATCTGCCAGGACTGTTATGAGGTAAGCGAGGATGTGGCGGATGCGTTCTGTGAATTGTTCGGGCAGGAGGCGCTGAGAAAAGGGCCGGTTGGCGTGGAGGATGTTCTCAGCCCGAAAGGAGGCGGCAAATATCAGCTGGATCTATGGAAGGCGAACGAAGCGATCTGCCTGTCTGCGGGGATCCGTCAGGAGAATATAAACGTAACGGATATCTGCACCTGCTGTAATTCATCCTGGCTGTTTTCCCACCGCGCCAGCGGGGGAAAACGCGGCAACCTGGGGATGTTTGTGACGCTTGAGGAAAGGAGCGGCAATGGCTAAAACAGAACTTGCGGTAGCGGAACTGATTTGGAATCTTATCGCGGGTAAGACCGGGAATACGAGCAAAGTGACCTATTTTCCTCAAAAACCGGCCTTTCCGGAGGAATCTCCCGAGGGTGAGGAGAGGCTTGAACGAATGACGCCGGAGAGTCAGGGAATCTCTTCCGCACATTTGGCCGCTTTCCTGGAAGCGCTGGGAGCGGAAAAGAGTACGGATATTCATCAGGTCCTGATTGCCCGGAATGGGAAGGTGATATGTGAATGCGGATATGCGCCGTATCCGGCCGGGCTATGGCACGCCAGCTATTCCATGTGCAAAAGCATTACGGGCATGGCGATAGGAATGCTGATTGAGGAAGGGCTGCTGACGTTGGAGGCCCGGGTGGTGGATCTGTTCCGGAAGAGAAAGAACCTGCTTCATCTGCTGAGGCAGAAAGATATAACAGTCCGGCATCTTCTGACGATGACCAGCTGTGTGAACTTCAATGAGGCCGGAAGCGTGACGGGGAATGACTGGGTTAGGGGCTTTCTGGAGTCCGGGCTTGGGGGCGTTCCGGGGAAGGAGTTCATGTATAACAGCATGAATTCCTACATGCTCAGTGCCATTGTGACAGAATTGACAGGGGAAACGCTGATGGAGTATCTCACCCCGCGGCTGTGGGAACCTCTGGGGATCCGCAGAGTGTTCTGGGAAAGCTGCCCCATGGGGATCACAAAGGGTGGCTGGGGACTTTTCCTGCGTCCTGAGGATGCGGCCAAGCTGGGCATACTGTATCTGAATAAGGGAAAATGGAAAACAAAGCAGCTGGTGCGCGCCGAGTGGGTGGAGGATTCCTGCAGGGAGCATGTGAGCACGCCTTCTGTTATGAGTAGCCACGGTTATGGGTATCAGATGTGGATGGGAGGAAGAGAAGGGGCTTTTAATTTCAATGGCATGCTGGGGCAGAATGTTGTAGCCTATCCTGATTTGAATATGGTAATTGTGACCAATGCAGGAAGCCAGGAATTGTTCCAGAATTGTGTCCTGATGGGGATCGTCAAACAGTATTTTGAGACGGACTACGCACCGCCCGGGCAACTTCCTCCGGCTCCGGCGGCACAGAGATCGCTGAGAAATACAATCGCCAGGCTGGAAGGAAAGGCCGGCAGGGCGGTGACGATCCGCTCGGGCGGTTGGGGGAGAAAAGGAAAGGAAGTCTGGAAGAGAGGCGAGAGCTGGGAGAGAAAAGCGAGAGGGGATATGCTGCTGCAAAGCCTGGACGGCTGCGTATATGAACTGGAAGAGGCGCATGTGGGGCTGATGCCGCTCATGATGCAGGTGTTCCATAACAATTATACGGACGGCATACACGCCATTGGATTTATGGTAAAAAAAGACGGGTTGTATGTGAAGTTCTATGAAGGGGAAGAAGTTCTGTGCCTTCCGGTGGGAATGCCGCAGGATAAAGGCACCAAGGTCGCGGATGTGGATTTTCATGGGGAGATATACCGGATCGCCACAACGGGCGCATTCGCGGAGGATGAAGACGGAAAAACGGTGCTGAAGTTGGATTTCGCCTTTCTTGAGGACGCGTGTAGAAGGAAGCTGAAGCTGTATTTGGATGGAGACCGGATCGAGGCGCGCTGGGACGAGATGCCAGGAAAGGAAGTCATCATGGAGGGCCTGGATTCCATCACAGATGCGGAGGGGCGGATGGGCTTTCTCATGAATGCGGTCAGAGAAAGAGGCGGAATCGATGTCTTTCACCTTCTGGTGGAGCGAACCATCCAGCCGATATGCAGGGGAAAACGGAAGGTGCAGGCAGCAGCCGCGGAAACAGAAGAAACGGCTGAAAGAGAAGAAATAGCTGAATCAGAAGAAATGGCCGAAGCAAAAGAAATGACTGAGACAAAAGAAGCGATTGAAACGGAGGGACGGGCGGCCGAAACGGAAGGAAGAGCCGCAGAAGCGGAAAAAACGGCCGAAACCGCTGCCGAAGCCGCCTGTATGGAAGGAAGGGTCCAAACTTAAGAAAAACTTAAAGATATCCTCGTTCGTTTATTAATACTTGTATGGTTATATATTGTTACGGGTTGTCTGTTTGTACAGAATGGCCTGAAAAGGAGAAAACACAAGATGATGAACATATTGGTATGCGATGATGATAAGGAAATTGTAGAAGCGATAGAAATTTACCTGGTGCAGGAAGGGTATCATGTGATCAAGGCATATGATGGAGAGCAGGCGATTCGGGCGCTGAAGGCCAACGAGGTGCATCTGTTGATTATTGATGTGATGATGCCGAAGCTGGATGGGATCCATGCGACGCTGAAGATTCGGGAATACAGCAGCATTCCGATCATCATTCTTTCCGCCAAGTCGGAGGATGCGGATAAGATCCTGGGGCTGAATATCGGCGCGGATGATTATGTGACGAAACCCTTTAACCCTCTGGAACTGGTGGCGCGGGTGAAATCCCACCTTCGCAGATACACGCAGCTGGGCAACCTAAATTCGGAGAATAACGCGATCTTCCGGGCTGGAGGATTGGTTATCAATGATGATACCAAAGAAGTGACGGTGGATGATGAACCGGTGAAGCTGACGCCGATTGAATACAATATTCTGCTGCTTCTGGTGAAGAACCAGGGAAGGGTTTTTTCCATTGACCAGATCTATGAAAGCATCTGGGAAGAGGAAGCGATCGGGGCTGACAATACGGTGGCGGTACATATCCGCCATATTCGGGAGAAGATCGAGATCAATCCAAAGGAGCCCCGTTATCTGAAAGTGGTATGGGGCGTTGGATATAAGATAGAAAAGCAATAGAAAGAAGAGGCCGTGTTATGGGGAAAAAATGTGTGATGGGAAGAGGGAAAAGAGCGTTTATACTGTTGGCGAAGCGTGTGCTTATAGCCACAGCTATCGGATGTGTGGTGGCCGTGTTTTCCAATTCGTTCATTACTGTGGAGGATTCGGACGGAACGAGCAGCTATTTCATCTCTCCTGTTGCACAGAAGGCTCTGTTTGAAGAGACCGAGATTTTTGGGGATATCCTGCGCAAGAATATAGAGAGTATCACAAGAATGGCGGTAATCAAGAGCCAGCTGGAGACGGATGGCGCATACGACGGCAAAAAACGCGTTGATATATCCGCATATGTAAACCGCACGGATACTTTGGAAGAAGAGGAGGTGACGGCGGAATACTTCCTGGACGATCTGATTAAATGGGGAAATTACGGGTTTGCCTATAAGACTGTCTATGGAACGCAGGAGGACTTCGACAGGTATTTTTCCGTTGGGACCAGCGGGGAGGATGTTGTGGAAGCCAGCGATCTGACGGAAGGGGATTATAGCCTTCAGTCCGAACTGACCAGGCAGGCGATCAAGAACTCCGTACAGGCGGCGGGGACGGATGCCCTGAGTGTCAGAATTATTTCCGAGATGCCGGATACATTGGAAGGGTATCTGGAGCAGGCGGCACAGAACGGAGAAGTGCAGGTGGATGAGAATGCCGTGTACGGGGTGGATATCCTGGTTCCGCGTTATTATTCCGCGGATGGAAAGGATCTGGCGGACTATGCATCCAGCCTGGATGAATACATAGAACTGCGCAATACGCTGGTGGATGCGGCGAGCCAACTTTGCTATAATTTCACGGAATACAGCGGGTATAAGAACTATTATGGAGAAGAGAAAACGAACATCCGCTATTGCTATCAAATGGTGGTGGATTCCCAGGTCTGTTATTTTACCAATCTTTCCGATGACTTCTCCGGAATGAGTGAGGAAGAGATAACGGAGCGTTTTTCCTCTTTTGGCAGGAATCTGTATTATAACCCGGACCAGGTGGAAATACGGACCAATACGGATTTGAAAACGGAAGAGATGCGCCGGATCCTGAATAATTATGAATATGCCTTTGGAGAGAATTCACGCGTTTGGATCGGAGTGGATACACAGTATGCAGCGAACGACAGCCTGGCTCGGGCGAGAAGCGCATTCATGCGTTTCATGCCTTATTATTGGCAGACAGTCGGCGTCGGAGTCCTGGCCGCGGTTCTGGCTGCCTGGCTGTTGGTGATGCTGACAATCTATGAAGGCAGGAAAGAAGAGGAGAATGAAGACGGTTATGTGGTAGCGCTGCATAAGTGGGATAAGATCCCGTCGGAACTGGTCATCATAGGCATGATTCTGATCTGCGGGGGACTTTTGGCCCTTCTCGCCGTGGTGAGCAGACTCGTGCTGCAGGGAGCGTACAGCTTTGTGAACGAAGAACTGGATCCTTTTCTGCTGGCTGCCTGTGCGGCAGCGGTGGTCTTTTTCCTGGATTGGGCGGGAACGGCTCTGTATCTCGGGCTTGTGCGCAGGCTGAAGGTGCATGTGTTTTGGAGATATTCCCTGCTCTGGCGTCTGGGGCGGTTCATAAAAAATGTGTGTGTCAGCCTTTATGACCATATCAGCATCGTGAGCAGAGTGCTGATCCCGTTCTTCCTGATCGCGGCATTTAATCTTTTTATGGGACTGCTGGGATCGGCGGGGATCCTGTTTGCAGGGCTGGTGGATATTATGGCTGCGGTCCTGATATATATGGAAAGAAAGGATCTGCAGCGGATTGTGGAAGGAACGCAGACTATCGGCGCGGGCAAATTCGGCGCAAAGATCGATGCTTCCAGGATGCATGGGGAGAACAGGGTACTGGCTGAGGCTGTGAACAGCATCGGGGACGGAATCCAGGAGGCGGTGGCCACAAGCATGAAAGATGAACGCCTGAAGGCCGATCTGATTACCAATGTGTCCCATGATATCAAGACGCCGCTGACCTCCATCATCAATTTCGTTAAGCTGCTTAAACGGGAGAATATAGAAGACGAACGGATTAAGGGGTATATCGATGTGTTGGACGCCAAATCCCAGCGGTTGAAGCAGCTGACGGATGATCTGGTGGAGGCATCGAAGATATCTTCCGGGAATATTTCCCTGCAGATGGAACGGATCAATTTCGTGGAGCTGATTCATCAGACCATGGGTGAATTTGGCGAAAAGATGGAAGAAAAGAATCTGTGGATGATCCCGTCTATGCCTGAGGGGCCTGTCTGCATCGAAGCGGACAGCCGGAGAATCTGGCGGGTAATTGAGAACCTGTTTAGCAATGTATATAAATATGCGCTGGAGGGGACCAGAGTTTATCTTGACCTGGGAATCCTTGTAGATGAAGAGGGGAAGAAGGCAGTATTTTCTATGAAAAATATCTCAGCGCAGCCGTTGAACATCAAGGCGGATGAGCTGACGGAGCGGTTTATCCGGGGAGATGTATCCAGAAGCACGGAAGGAAGCGGACTGGGACTTTCCATCGCCAAGAATCTGACGGAACTTCAGCATGGCCGGTTCGATATTTATCTGGACGGTGATCTGTTCAAGGTGATTCTCACCTTCCCCTGCCTGGACGCATAAAACATACCCACAGGAACCGTTTCAAAGGTTTTTGCCTCGGAATTCCTGTGGGTATATATTTTTCTATGCGTATGCGGTTTAAGAAGAGACTGAGAGGCTGGAATGTGTTTTCCAGCCTCCCTTTCTTCCCTTTCAGTCAAGTACAGACTTAAATATCATAGGCTTCACGCCGGTTATATCTGGAAAGAATCTGATTGATTTTTTCTGTAGGCGTCATGACGTGGGACATGGATACGTCATGATTCATGAAGTCTATGATGGAAGCCATGAATTTGCTCATGTCCGCCACTGTATAATATGGCCGTTCATAGAGTTCCGGAGGCTGATAAGTGAGGTTCGTTGTGATGACGCGGTCGAACCAGCCCTTTTCATAGGCGGTGTCAAAGGCATCCAGGCCGTTGGTGAACAGGCCGAAGGTACAGCAGATGAAGACGCGTTTTGCATTCATTT
>USKC01000084.1 GCA_900555195.1 uncultured Lachnospiraceae bacterium | reverse complement strand
CCGCCCACGGTAACACGACAGGCGCCGCACATTCCCGTTCCGTCCACCATAATCGGGTTCAGGCTGACAACCGTCGGGATCTTCAGCGTTTCTGTCATCTTGCAGGCGAACTTCATCATGATCATCGGCCCGATCGCGATGCACACATCATACTTCTTTCCTTCTTTTTCCACCAGATCCTGCATGGTCTGTGTAACCATTCCGCTTCTTCCGTAAGAACCGTCATCCGTGGTGATGTAGAGATTGCCGGCTACAGCCTTCATCTCTTCTTCAAGGATAATCAGATCCTTCGTCTTGGCGCCCACAATCACATCCGCAGCCACGCCGTGTTCATGCAGCCATTTTACCTGAGGATATACCGGAGCAGTGCCTACGCCGCCCGCCACGAAAAGGATCTTCTTCGCAGCCAGCGCCTCCGGCGTCTCTTCCACCAGTTCGGAAGGCTTGCCCAGAGGGCCCACCACATCGTGGAAGGAATCCCCCGCCTTCAGGGAAGACATAAAATACGTTCCAGCCCCCACAATCTGGAATACAATGGTGATGGTTCCCGCTTCTCTGTCATAATCACAGATCGTCAGGGGGATCCGTTCACTGTCCGCATCCGTTCTGACGATAACGAATTGTCCCGGTTCACAGGATTTCGCAACTCTTGCGGCTTCCACTACCATCATGTAAATGTTCGTGGTCAGTTCTTTTGCCTGTAAAATCTGATACATTTTTCCCTCCATCCGCATGTCCTTTCATGCTAATTTGTAATTTCATTCCGTCTTTTCGCCGGAATTTATGTTTTGAAGCGTTAATGTGCTCCAAGGATCCTGCGCCGTTTCCTGCGCAGCAGCGTCCTCTTTCACACGAACCGCTTTATAACATTGTCCTTCCATGATGTCCACCACATAATCTGTCCCCGTTCCGGCGCGATTTCCGGCGTCATCCTCATAGTACTCCCGGTACAGATAGAAATCTGTCCCATTGATCGTTACCGCACATCTATAATTATATACGTTATGTCCTGCTCTTGTCTGCAGATTTCCATCCATGTCCTGAATCACATCCGCGGCCATCAGTTCAATTAAAAGCTTATTTCTGGCCGCTTCAATGGTCAGCGCAGCATGCAGATTCAAAGAATAGGTTGCCTGAACCTCTTCACTCGCAACACCCGCAGCGCTGTAACTGCAGAACCGGAAGTTCGTCACTCCCACTGGCATCGGAAAAGGCCCTGTATATTGCGTGCTGTCCTTGGTTGGAAGCGTTCCGTCAGTAGTATAATACACCGTACAGTCTTCCCCAGCCTCCACCGTAATGAGAGTAGGTCTGGAATAGCTGCCCTCCTCCGGCGATACCTTCGGCGCATCAGGAACCGTCACATCCACATAATAATTTTCTTCCTGTTCCTGACTGGCAACTCCATAAGCATTCACAAAAACAGCTCTCACCCGATATCCCCCTGTTTCCAAAAAAATCGGGGAGGTATATATCGCGCTGTTTTCATCCGGCTGACTTCCGTCCAATGTATAATAAATGGTTCCCTTCGTATTCGCCCTGAGCCTCAGTGAAATCGTTTCGTTATATATGCCGCTCTTTACTGAAAACTCCGGAGGCTTTGCCACATAAGAGGGATATTGATTGACGATCCGCTCATCCGGGCAGGATAACAAAAGATCATTTATCTCCTGATAGGCCTTTCTGTCCGCATAAATTGCAATCAGGCTGTCATAGGCCGCCTGGTTGTCTGCATCCAGTTCAATCATCCGCAAGCAAACATCGATCGTCTCTTCCTCTTGTCCGTTCGCCGCCAGACAGGCAGCATAGGCGGAAAGGTATTCCAGATTTTCTGGTTCTATCGAAACCGCCCGTTCCGCATAAGGATAAGCTTTCGCATAGTTTCTTTCAGACAGATATCTTCTCGCCTGACCATACTGATATTCTCCGTCGTAACGGTGCAGCAGGGCTGTACTCAAAACGATCAAAAGCATAATGAGCAAAACCCCCGCTCCAATCAGCTTTTTCTTTCCGGATGAAAGCGGCTTCTTTTTTCTTGCGGTCTCGGGTTTATCCGACGGCTCTTCTGCAAAGGTGTCCTCTCCCAGACCGGTCATAATGCCGTCCACTTCCGGTTCAAAATCCTGCACAATCCGGATTTCTTCCCCGCACTTTTCACAGAACAGCATCCCATCTTTCATTTCACTTCCGCATCTGGGACATTTCATAGGCATCCTTCCTGTTACTCCATCTTAAGCCGCACGGACTCAAGGCAGTTATACATCAGCATGGCAATTGTCATCGGTCCCACGCCTCCCGGAACCGGAGTAATCGCCCCGGCCACTTTTACCACATCCTCATAATCCACATCTCCACAAAGCTTGTTGTTTTCATCCCGGTCCATTCCCACATCGATCACAGCGGCTCCGGGCTTCACATATTCACTCGTAATCATCTTGGCTTTTCCAACCGCTACAATCAGGATATCGGCCCGCTTTGCCACCGCCTTCAGATCCGCCGTGCGGGAATGGGCGACGGTTACCGTTCCGTTTTCCCGCAGAAGAAGAAGCGCCATGGGCTTTCCGACAATATTGCTGCGCCCGATTACAACGCATTCCTTCCCCGCAATTTCTATCCCTGAACGTTTCAATAGCTGGATAATTCCCGCCGGCGTACAGGATACGAATCCCTTCTGTCCGATGCACAGCGCGCCAACGTTCTGCGGGTGGAACCCGTCCACATCCTTTTCAGGAGAAATGGTACGGATAACCGCATCCTCATCCATATGCGGCGGCAGCGGAAGCTGCACCAAAATCCCATTCACATCTTTCCGCTCATTCAACTCGCGCACAAGATCCAGCAGTTCTTCCTGGCTGGTTTCCTCCGGAAGCTCATAGGAGAGGGAACGAATTTCCGTATACGCACATGCCTTCTTTTTATTATTTACATAAATCGTGGAGGCTGGATTGTTCCCCACCTGGATCACCGCCAGGGTCACTTCAATCCCCTTTTCTTTCAGGGCCCCCACCTGTTCTTTTACTTCATCCTTGATCGCCTGGGAAATCGCTTTCCCATCTATCAACTGCGCCAATTCACACACATCCTTCCACAAGCCGTTTTCCCTTAAAAGAGACCTGTAATCTTACCGTTCTCATCCACGTCGATTTGGAACGCGGCGGGTTCCTTCGGGAGTCCCGGCATGGTCATCACCGCTCCGGTCAGCACCACAACGAATCCCGCGCCTGCGGAGACATAAGCTTCCCGCACGGTGATTTCAAAATGTTCAGGCCTGCCGAGCAGCTTGGGATCGTCCGACAAAGAATACTGTGTTTTCGCCATGCAGACCGGAAGATTGCCGAATCCCAGCTCGGTCAGCCGTGCGAGCTGCCTGGATGCCGCCGGCGTATACACAACCCCGTCCGCTCCATAGATTTTCCCGGCAACTGTCTGAATCTTCTCCTTCAGGCTGCAGGAATCTTCATAGAGCACATGGAAATGGCTTTCCTTCTTTTCAAGCGTCTCGAGCACTTTCTGAGCCAGTTCTATGCCGCCTTCCCCACCTTTTTCCCATACCTGGGATATCGCGAATTCACAGCCTCTTTCTTCACAGAAATGCTTCACAAAGGCCACTTCTTCCTCTGTATCCGTGAGGAAAGCATTCAGTGTGACCACCACGGGCACGCCGTATTCCTGCAGGTTTTCGATATGCTTCTCCAGATTGACGATTCCCTTCTTGAGCGCATCCAGGTTTTCGTCCTTCAGGTTTTCTTTTGCGACGCCGCCGTTGTACTTCAGGGCCCTCACCGTAGCGACAAGCACCACTGCAGAAGGCTTCAGCCCTGCCATCCGGCATTTAATGTCAAAGAACTTCTCTGCGCCCAGATCCGCGCCGAATCCTGCCTCTGTAATCACATAATCTGCCATTTTCAGCGCTGCCTTCGTCGCACGAACAGAGTTACATCCATGTGCGATATTGGCAAAAGGACCTCCATGAACCAGTGCGGGCGTATGCTCCAATGTCTGGATCAGATTGGGCTTAAGCGCGTCTTTCAGCAGGGCTGCCATGGAGCCAACCGCCTTAATATCTCCAGCCGTTACGGGCTTCCCATCATAGGTATAGGCAACCACCATTCTGGACAGGCGCGCCTTCAGATCCTCCATATCCTCTGCCAGGCAGAGCACTGCCATGATTTCCGTGGCTACGGTGATAACAAAATGATCTTCCCTCACGGTTCCGTCCGCTTTGCTTCCCAGCCCGACAACGATATTGCGCAGAACCCTGTCGTTCATATCCAGGCAGCGCTTCCAAACCACCTGTCTGGTATCAATGCCCAATTCGTTCCCTTGTTGAATATGATTATCAAGTAGCGCCGCGCATAAATTATTGGCAGCTGTAATCGCATGAAAATCTCCCGTAAAATGCAGGTTCAGATCCTCCATAGGCACTACCTGCGCGTATCCGCCGCCTGCGGCGCCGCCCTTAATTCCAAAACACGGCCCAAGGGACGGCTCCCTCAGCGCCAAAACCGCCTTTTTCCCAAGCCTGCCGAAGGCCTCTCCCAGCCCGATGCTGGTGGTGGTCTTTCCTTCTCCGGCTGGCGTCGGATTGATTGCAGTCACAAGGATCAGCTTGCCATCCGGCCTGTCCTTGATGGATTCCATGTATTCATCAGAGATCTTCGCTTTATATTTTCCATAAAGTTCCAGATCTTCTTCCCCGATTCCAAGGCTTTCTGCCACCTTGGCGATGGGCTCCATTACCGCTTCCTGTGCAATCTCAATATCTGTTTTCACTATGTCCGCCTCCTTCATAGAGATTCCTCTATATATTGTTCAAACTGTTCTTGACTCATCAGAATTTTCCGGGGTTTCGTCCCCTCTTCTTCACCGACCACGCCTGCCTCCGCCAGCTGATCCATGATCCTGGCAGCCCTGTTGAAGCCGATTTTGAATACACGCTGCAGCATGCCGATCGAAGCCTTGTCCTTATCGATGATGAATTTCCCGGCTTCTTCAAAGTAAGCATCCCGTTCCGTCCCGCCAGAACCGCTTCCGCCCTGGCCTCCTGAACCTCCGTCCATGCTCTTTACCTTCTCGATAATCTGATCATCATATACATTTCCGATCACCTGATTTTTCAGGAAATCAACAACATCCGAAACTTCAGAATCCGATACGAACGCTCCCTGAACGCGGGCTGGCTTCGGATATCCCTGCGGGTAGAAAAGCATATCTCCCTTTCCCAGAAGTTTCTCCGCACCGTTCATGTCCAGAATGGTTCTTGAGTCCACACCGCTGGAAACGGCGAACGCCACCCGGCTCGGCATATTCGCCTTAATCAGACCGGTAATTACATCCACAGACGGACGCTGTGTGGCAATGATCAGATGAATGCCTGCCGCTCTGGCCAGCTGTGCCAGACGGCAGATGGATTCTTCCACCTCTCCCGGTGCAACCATCATCAGATCCGCCAGCTCGTCCACAATGATTACGATCTGCGGCAGCCGCTGCGGCGCATCTACCGCTCCCTTCTGGCGCATTTCATCCGCTTTTTTATTATATCCCTTCAGATCACGCACGTTCATGTCCGCGAATTTCTGATAGCGATCCGTCATCTCAGCCACGCCCCAATGCAGAGCCGAAGACGCCTGTTTCGGATCCGTGACCACAGGGATCAGCAGATGAGGAATTCCATTGTACACACTCAGCTCCACCACCTTCGGATCCACCAGGATAAGTTTCACTTCATCCGGTTTCGCTTTATACAGAATGCTCATGATCAGCGTATTGATGCATACGGACTTACCCGAACCGGTGGAACCGGCGATCAGCATATGAGGCATTTTGGCGATGTCGGAGACCACCACCTTGCCCGCGATATCTTTTCCCACGGCGAAAGCCAGTTTGGATGGGAACTCTTTAAATTCCCGGCTCTCCAACAGTTCTCTCAGCCCCACCATGGTATTCTCTTTATTGGGAACTTCAATTCCAATGGCGGCTTTCCCCGGAATCGGCGCTTCGATACGAATATCCGTGGCAGCCAGATTCAGCTTGATATCGTCCGCCAGATTCAGGATCTTGCTCACCTTTACGCCCTGCTCCGGCTGAAGTTCATATCTGGTTACCGCAGGGCCTTGGCTTATATCGGTAATTGTTACTTTCACCCCAAAGGTGGCCAGCGTCTGCTGCAGCTTGGCCGCCGTGTTCTTCAGTTCACGCACCGCGTCTTTGCCGCTGCCGCCCCCCACTTTCTTCAACAGAGACAGCGGTGGAAACTGATAAGGGCGCTCCGGCTGTTTTCGTTTCGCTTCTTTGCGCAGCTCCTCTATTGCGGCCTTTCCTGCATCCTTTCCTGTATCATTCGCCGCTTCTTCCTGCCGCGCCGCAGGGCGAGCTTTTTCTGCTTTTCTTACAGGTGCGCTTTCTTCCAAAGGCAGCACATCCCCGGCCATCTCTTCGGCTTCATCGCCCTCTTCCGCTTCCAGATCTCGGACGAAATCCGGCTTCTGCTCCGTGAATTCGATTTCCGGTGCCGGGATTTCTTCCTCTTCATTCCTTTCCATATCCAGCAAAGCTGCAGGCTCCTCCCCTTTGTCATCCCAGGGAAGGATATTCTGATGGAACACATCGGGAACCGGTTCTTCCTCCAGCGGCTTAACTGTGATGTGAATCGGCGTAACCGCCTTCATATCACTGAACACATCTGCGCTCCGATAGGTTCTGGCGAGCGGATCCTGCTTTGTTTCTTCCTGTATGTCGGAAACAGAGCTCTTCTTTGCCTCACGATGGGACGGTTCGCGCTGGCCGGCATCTGCCGCCTCTTCTTTTTTGTCTGAGGCCATATGTATTCGTATCTGTCCCAATCCGGGAGATTCTTCCTCACGGGATAATGCCGCGGCTTCTTCCGTATGTTCCGCAGGCGGCGCATCTACCGTGATCTCATGGACATCCCCCCGTGTCCGCGTCTGCATATCCGCAGAACGTTCTTTATGTGCAAGCGTCGTATCGATCATGACGCCCGAAACTTTCTTATCCATCCGGAGGATCTTTTCTGCATCCTCACGGGCTTCTTCCTCTTCTCTGCGAAGCCGTGCTTCTTCCCGGCGATTTTGAAGTTCTTCCTTCCGTCTTGCAGCCCGTTCCCTGCGCACGCGGGCGTCTTCCCTTGCGGATTCATAGACCTTCCGGCCTCCGCTTTTCACCCCGCTCACAAAAGAACGCTCCGTAATAATCACCAAACAGATGATCGCCAAAACGATGACCAGCACCACCGCCCCTACCATACCCAGGAAATGATCCAGTAAATATGCGAGGGAACCGGACAGCACACCGCCTCCCGTTTTGGTTTCCGCGCTCATCAGATAAAGTTCGGTGATGGAATAGCTATCCATGGACGGCACCTGCCCTCCTACTAATTCCAACACCACGCCGATTAACAGAAACAAAACAACGCCGGCTCCTATCTTCAAAGCCGCAAATATATTTCCCTTATTGGAAATGCCAAAAGCCAGTCCCACAAAAAGCAGGATGGGCACAATATAGGCAATCATGCCGAAGAGCCCGAACATGCAGCTGCTCACCGCATTCCCCACAGGGCCAATCACTCCGAAATTGCATAGGAAAAGCAAAATGCTTAACGCAAACACACCAATAAGAAGGATCTCATTGGTGATCGCGCTTTTCTTTTCCGTTCTCTCTCTGACCACAGCGGTCTTAGACGAGGTATTTCTTTTGGTAGTGCTCTTTTTGCTGGAGCTGCTTCTCGTTCTGGAAGAAGAGGATGTATTCTTTTTGCCTGACCTGCTTCCCGCAGCTGATGCCATCTTACCGCCTCCAAAATCAGTCAGAATCATAGACCTAATCGAAAATAGTATAACACGAAACAACGGACTTGTCATCCTTAAAAAACGCCGGGCCCGGCCCCTTTGCTTTGCGGGAAGCCCTCTTACCGCACGCAAAATCGTCCCCCTTCCCTTCCTCCTGTTTCGCCTGATTCCTGCTTTGCCG
Source organism: uncultured Lachnospiraceae bacterium (assembly GCA_900555195.1). Taxonomy (GTDB): domain Bacteria; phylum Bacillota; class Clostridia; order Lachnospirales; family Lachnospiraceae; genus Eisenbergiella. The sequence continues at coordinate 2,750 of USKC01000084.1, read as the reverse complement.
GGGTGGCAGTTTTGTGCGCGGCAACGCAAGGTACCGCCCCGGCAAAGCAGGATTCAGACGAAGCAAGAAGTGGGAAAGAGGGACAATTTAGCGTACAGCAAAAGGACTCTCCGCAGAGCAAAGGGGCCAGAACTCCCCCTAATCTGCGACCCGCCCTTCTTTCTTATTCTTATAGCCGGAGAGTTCATGGAGCTTAGCGATTGCTTCCCGGATACCTCCAACTTCGTCAATCAGCCCGGCGCGAACGGCCTCTTTTCCCACCAGAATGGTTCCCAGATCTTTGGTCAGCACACCCGTTTCCATCATCAGTTCTTCCATTCTGTTGCGGGTCATCCTGCAATGGGAACAGACGAAGCCAGTGATCCGATCCTGTATCTGCTTAAAATAGTCAAAGGTCTGCGGTGCACCGATCACGGTCCCATTCATCCTGACCGGATGGATCACCATGGTCCCGGAGGGCACGATAAAGGAATAGTCTGCGCTGACCGCGATCGGGACGCCTATGGAATGACCGCCGCCGAGAACCAGCGATACCGTAGGCTTGCTCAATGACGCGATCATCTCCGCAATGGCCAGACCAGCTTCCACATCCCCTCCCATCGTGTTAAGCAGGATCAGCAGGCCTTCTATATGGCTGCTGTCCTCAATCGCCGCCAGCTGCGGAAGGATATGCTCATATTTGGTGGTCTTGGCAGAACTGCTCAGATTGTCATGTCCTTCTATTTCCCCAATAATGCTGATCATATGGAGGGCTTTTTCATCTTCACCGTGCCGCTCCAGCGTCAGCTGGCCGGTCTGTTCGATCCGCTCATCCCGCAGCCGTTCCTGCTCCTGTTTTTCGGATTTCGCGCCTTCCGTATTCTGTCCCTGCTGCTGTTTTTGCTCCTTTTCATCCCGCATGCGCTTTTCCGCTCCTCTTCTCCTTTTGATTAACCGTTCAACGCAGCTGCCTGAATATCCTGCCTTCCGCTGGGGGCAGGATATTCAGGAGGCCGGTTGGAAACCGCTTTTCAATAGTGTTGGCGAAAAGGCTCTTTCTTATACGCACAGACTAAAAACGCACAAAACAGCCTTTCCTATCCGCATAAAGGGCAAATGGGATACGGAAATGGCTGTTGTGCGTTTTTTGCAGAATCCTATGAAAGATCAAAGTCATCCCCTTCATCGATCTGTTCAATATCATAACACATCTCATGCTCCCCCGGCTCAAACGCGTAATCAATCGGTTTATGTGCCCGGCGCTTGGGCATGGGAAGAGGCGTTGGAAGCGGTGCGCCAGGAAGGATATCCGCTTCCTCTTGAGAAGAGGCTGTATCCAAAGGCTGCGGCGGCTTTTTTTCACGCATACGCTTCGTTTTTTTCTCATCCGTTTCCGGGCGTCCTGCAGCCTGTCCCCTTTTTCTCTGCATGCGTCTGCCCTGCCTCTGCGGCCTTTTTGCGCAGCAGGCACTATACAGGCCGCTTCCTCCCAGAATAAGCCAAAAGAGCACGCCCAGCGAACGGGAACCAGCAGAACCGCCAGAGAGAACATTCAGGCATATCAGAAATAAAAACGGCAAAAACCAAATGCTCCCCGTCCCCTGCTCATCCTCCAAAAAGCCGAATACATACAGAACACACATGCAGCTGACCGGAAACAGCCGCCAAAGCTGTTCCCGTTCCCAAACCGCCGCATGCGGCATAAAGCAGGATGCCCATGCGGCAAGATATTCTGAGACGGAGGTTTCATACAGATAAGCGTAGCCGAACAGCAGGATGAAGTAGATCGCAGCACCTGCCAGCAGCAGCCAACAGGCAGCCACAGCCTTCCGTTTTCCTGTCCCCGCCTCTTCCGCTTCAAATATTCCTGCAAGAACCAGCAAGGGCATGCACAAAAAGGCAGCATCCAAAAAGACAGCCGCTCCCATAATCAGTCCTGTAAACAGCGCCATGGGCCAGATCGCCGCATGCGCTTTGGCAAGCAGATACAGAAGAAGCGCAATCAAAAGGAACAGCAGCGTTCCCGCCAGGAAAAAGAAAGCCGTCATAGCTTCCGCCACAGTTTCCGTCAGAATGGGCAGCAGCACATAAGCGACAGATGCTGCCGCCGCCCCCACTTTCCCCAATATAAGCCTGACAGCACAGTAAAGCAGCAAAAGTGCGATCAGGTCAAGCAGCAGTGCAGGTTCCGCTTCAATCGTTCCGACGGATATGCCGATGTCCGCTGCGCTTCCCGCCCCGGCCCTTCCTCCTTCCCAAAGGCGTATGAATGCCGCCGTAAGTTCTAGGAGAAACACAAAAGGATACTCCCAAATCGCCGGTCCCCTGCGCTGCATGCGCGCTCCCGTCTTTCTTTTGCCCGTTTTTGCCGCCACACATCGAAGCGGAAGGTACAGGATCAGAAAAAGCAGGAGGATACATCCTCCCGCTGCCAAGAGCGGGGCGACGGCACTTTGAATCCCCAGCTGGAAGCAGAATGCATCCAGCTGTAACGTCAGTACCGCACAGACCGTCAGCCCGTATAACGCCCACAATATATAAGTGATTACAGATTTGTGAAACCTCATAACCTCCCCGCCCTCATCCTGTTATCCCGCCATCATATCAGATCGCGTCCAATGCCTGCTCCAGATCCGCAATAATGTCTTCCGCATTCTCCAGCCCAACGGAAAAGCGGATCAGTTCCGGATTCACTCCCGCTTCCTTAAGCTGTTCGTCGTTCATCTGCCTGTGTGTATGGCTGGCAGGATGGAGCACACAGGTTCTGGCAT
>USKC01000083.1 GCA_900555195.1 uncultured Lachnospiraceae bacterium | reverse complement strand
GGGTATGGACAAGCAGATGACCTTTGAACAGTCCCTGCGCAGCCGTACCTTCGAGCCGGACGGCCCCAATTATACGCCCCGGATTTCCGGAATCATGCATATCGAAAAGGGAAGCTATAACTTTGCAATGTCCATTCTGAAGAGCGATAATGGATGTCCGGACTCCTGCAGCCGATATACGTTTGCGTACGAGAATCCGGCGGCCGGCACAGGAAGATTCATCCATACCTATATGCATGACGGGAACCCTCTTCCCAGCTTTGAAGGAGAGCCGAAGCTGGTGGAAGTGGGAGGGGATATCGATGAATTCGCCAACCTTCTGTGGAACAGCCTGAATGAAGAAAACAAGGTTTCCCTTTTCGTGCGCTATATTGATCTCGAAGACGGAAGCTATGAGAGCCGCATTATCAACAAGAATCAGTAAATAACCAGAAAGAGGAGAAAAAAATGAACGAAATTCAGCTGAAATACGGATGCAATCCAAACCAGAAGCCTTCCCGCATCTACATGGAGGACGGAAGTGATCTCCCGGTCAAGGTGCTGGGCGGCAAACCCGGTTATATTAACTTCCTGGATGCCCTGAACGGCTGGCAGCTGGTAAAAGAACTGAAAGAGGCCACAGGGCTTCCGGCTGCGACTTCTTTTAAGCATGTTTCCCCTGCGGGGGCGGCGGTGGGCCTTCCGCTGACGGATACACTGGCAAAGATTTACTGGGTGGATGATTTGGGAGAATTGTCTCCGTTGGCCTGCGCATATGCCAGGGCCAGAGGAGCGGATCGGATGTCCTCTTTTGGAGACTTTATTGCGTTGTCCGATATCTGCGATGCGGATACGGCCAGACTGATCAAGCGGGAAGTATCCGACGGCGTTATCGCTCCCGGTTATACACAGGAAGCGCTGGAACTGCTTGGGCAGAAGAAAAAGGGAAATTACAACATCATTCAGATCGATGAATCCTATTGTCCGGCTCCTTTGGAGAAAAAGCAGGTATATGGCATCACCTTCGAGCAGGGGCGCAATGAGCTGATCGCGGATGAAAATCTGCTTTCCAACATTGTGACCAACCGGAAGGATATTCCTGCGGAAGCGATTCGGGATATGAAGGTCGCGCTGATTACTTTAAAATATACGCAGTCCAATTCCGTATGCTATGTGAAGGATGGACAGGCGATCGGTATAGGCGCTGGGCAGCAGTCCAGAATCCACTGCACCCGCCTGGCAGGGAGCAAGGCGGATAATTGGTTCCTGCGCCAGTCTCCTAAGGTCCTTTCCCTTCAGTTTGTGGAGGGGCTTGGCCGTGCGGACAGAGATAATGCCATAGACGTCTATATGAGCGATGACTATATGGATGTGCTGGCGGATGGAATCTGGGAGAAGACCTTCCGTGTGAAGCCGGATGTGTTTACGCGGGAAGAGAGAAAGGAATGGCTGGAGAAACTGGATGGGGTAACCCTTGGTTCTGACGCGTTCTTCCCCTTCTATGACAATATAGACCGGGCGCACAGAAGCGGCGTGAAATATATCGTTCAGCCCGGCGGTTCTGTTCGCGACGAGGCGGTAATTGACGCCTGCAACAGATATGATATGGCAATGGTGTTTACTGGCATCAGACTGTTCCATCACTGATCCGGACAAACGCCTGATTATGAAAAACGGAGCATGCGCTTTCCTGTGCGAAAGCGCATGCTCCGAAGCAGTTATGAGGGCAGGAGAAGAGCAGTCCTGCCCCTTTTCATTATCTGAAACAATTTCTTGGTTTGATCGGGAAGCATCCGTCAAGGGAATGTCCAGCTACCCGATAATATCAGAATCCTGAGAATCACGATTTACCTGCTGGCTGTTGTCAGGTTCCTGCTGGCTGCCGTTTGACTGCTGACTGCTGCCGTTAAAATCTTGCTGGTAGCTGTTTGGCTGATCTCCATTGGGTTGACTTCCGCCAAACCCTTGCTGATAGCTGCCGTTAAAGCCCTGCTGGTAGCCATTCTGCTGATAGTTGCCGTTAAAGCCCTGCTGGTAGCCATTCTGCTGATAGTTCCCATCAAAGCTCTGCTGATATCCTCCATACCAGTTGTTTCCATATTTCAGGCTGTTATAATAAGCTGCGTTGGTAAGGCTTTGATAGGGGGTGACATAAATGGAGGCGATGCCGCAGGTAATGCTTGAGAGCAGATACCAGGGAATGAAAGAAAGATCCAGAATGAACCGATCCATTTTGTGGCCGAACATCATGGCCTTGCTTTCATTGATGCATTCCATAATGCCTTTTTCGGGATTTTCGGCGAGAATGTAGGCGGCCTGACAATAACGATAGGAGGCCACGATGCCGGGAATCACGAAAAGAAGGGACCACAGGAATACGAAAATTCCGATCATGATGCAAAGTCCCCAGGCTTTTAGAAAGAATCTGGCATAGGCGAACAGATCGCTGATGCCAGCCGGCTGCCGGTTAATAACACGCAGCGTATAGCCGGTATATCCTATCTGCAGCAGAGAAAACACAGCGGAAAAGATCAAAGAAATGAGCAGCAAGGGAAAGAATAAACCGAATGCATAAAGCCCGCCCACGGCAGAATCGGAGAAAAGGGCGGAAAAAACGCTTAAAAAGCTGGAAAATAGAGAGACCACCATATATACGGCAAAAATGATGATCCAATAAATCAGGGTGACGAGTACCGGATGTGGATTGGCCATTCTCATAGAAAGCTTGGCATCCGTTTTTAATTGAATGCGATCCATTATGTAGTCCTCCTCTAAGCTGAAAAAATAGATAAGGCCGGAACAGGCCTGTCAATGCGGAAAAACCATGCGCAAAGCAGGAATTTTTCCGCTATGCTATTATATCATTATTGCTTTCTGATTACCACTTGGAATTTCTGTCTGAAGAGAAGCGGGAAGGTGTATGCTGCCTGCCGTAAAGCACTTGTTCCGGCAGAACTGTATGGACGGCAGGCGTTTGGGTAACATTTTACATAATTATTTCTTACATCCTCTATGCAGCGATATGAAGCTATGATATAATATCTAAAACTTAATTACATAGGAGGGTCTTATGATCAGAAATCGGAGTATAGTTTCCTGTATTCTTCTTTCCATCATTACCTGTGGAATCTATGGGTGGTATTGGCTTGCCTGTCTGGCAAACGATGTGAACACGGCGTCGGGAAGAACGAATGAAACTTCAGGCGGGATGGTGGTTCTGTTGTCCATTATCACTTGTAACATCTATCACATCTACTGGATGTATAAAGCAGGCGAGAAGATTGACCAGGCACGTCAGATGCGCGGCTTGCCTTCTCAGAACAACGGGCTTGTTTATCTTCTTCTTACACTGTTCGGGCTTTCCGTCATCGCATGGGCGCTCTTACAGAATGAGCTGAACCATATGAGCGGGCCTCAGATGTAAGCAGAGAGACCGAGAACGGTTCAGAACCGGTTAGAATGAGCATAAAGAATCAGCAAAGAGGCTGTTGGGAATGAAATTTCATTCCTGACAGCCTTTTTGACATGGAAAAGTGGAAAAAACAGGGATATTCTGCAAAAGATAGGCCATTTGCACGATATCGGAATTGTGGTACAATAAAAAGTAAAAAGAAAAACAAGGTCAGGATAAAAAGATCTGTAGCGAAGAGGCGGGAGAAAAAAATATGGACAGGGATGTGAGCATTCGGGTTGCAGCAGTGGAAGACGCAGAGAAAATTCTGGCAATATATAGGCCTTATGTGGAGAAAACAGCGATCACATTTGAATATGCGGTGCCCTGTGCAGAAGAATTTTCCGAAAGGATAGAAAGGACGTTAAGCAAATACCCCTATCTGGTGGCGCAGAAGGATGGGGAGATTTTGGGATATGCTTATACAGGGCCGTTTGTGGGACGGGCCGCATATGGCTGGGCAGCGGAGGTGAGCATCTATCTGAAAGAAGACAAACGGAAGATGGGGATTGGAAGAAAGCTCTATCAGGCGATCGAAGCGGTCAGCAGGGCCCAGGGAATTCTGAACCTGAATGCATGTATTGGTTATCCGGATGAGGAGGACGAATTTTTGACCAAAAACAGCGTACAGTTTCATGCGCATATGGGGTACAGGATGGTTGGAGAATTTCATAAGTGTGGATGCAAATTCGGACGATGGTATAATATGGTCTGGATGGAGAAGCTAATTGGAACGCACGATCCGGAACCCGCCCCTGTGATGGACTTCCCCAGGCTGGATGCGGAGACATTGCGGAGCATGGGGATAGAGGAAAGCAGTTCACAGGCCAGGAAGAATAGGGGCGTTGTATGGTAGAAGAAACGTTACAGAAACAACTTCGCAGGGCTATGCTGACGGCGCTTCTGGTTATCGTCGGCCTTTTGGCTGTTGGAGGGCTGCTTTCCGCTTACCTTTATAAGAGCAGAAAGGATGCGCTTCGCTCCCAGGTGATCGCGGAGGCAGAAGAGTATAGGTCGCGCATATGCAAACAGCTGGAAACGGACTTCCAGACGCTTTCCACGCTTTCATCCTTTTTGGATGGAGACAGCACTTCGGATAAAACGTTTCTTGCAAAGCGGTTGAATAACTCCCTTCAGAGCAATTCCTTCCTGACGATGGCATATTTCGATTTGGACGGAAACGGCGTTCTGGTGACGGTGGGTCAGGAGGCGGAAACGGAAGCGAAGCTATCTGACCTTTCACCGGAAGGTCGAGGGGCTGTGGAGATTGCCATGCAGGGAGAAGCGGCGGTTTCCAAAATGTTTGAAAGCGAGATATCAGGCAGCAGGGTTTTCGTCTACAGCGTGCCGGTCTATGCGGATGGGGAAGTCATCGGAGCCCTGGCGGCCAGTGACCATATAGAAATTTTTTCTGATATTCTTTCCGGCAATACCGTGTTTGGCGGCGGAGGGTATATCCATCTTTTGGGTCAGGAGGGAAATTTCCTGGCAAAGTCGTCCAAAACTGTCGTTAGAGAGAGAACGCAGTCCATTTTTGACGGCCCTTATCTGTCGGAGAGCGCGAGAAATGAAGTGAAGGAAGCTATGGAAAGGCAGGAGCGAATTTCCGCATCTTTCGATTATGAAGGAAAGTCCTATCCGTTCCTCATTGAGCCGGTGGGGCTGAACGGCTGGTATCTGTTCTGCGTGAATACGGGAGAAGGGCTGGGCGCCAATTCCAATGCTGTAGCTTGGGTGACCCAGATCGTATTCATTGGGATTTTGCTGATGATTCTGTTCCTGATGCTGTACGGTTACCGGCTGCTGCATAAATATAACGAGAATCTGATCAAACTGGCATATTATGATTCTCAGATTGAGGCGGAGAATCTGTACCGATTCAGGCAGAGGCTGGAAAAGGCGCTGGCTGACGGGGGCGGGGCTGTGGTGGAACTGTGTATCCGGCAGTATTCCTTTTTGACAGAAATTTTCGGGCAGGAAAAGACCATACACCTTCTTCGTCAGATCAGGGAGGTGGCAGACCGGAGAAAGCGGCCGGATGAGTTCTTCTGCTACCATACAGAAGATCGATTCTACTTTTTCCTGCGGGATACGGATGAAGATACCATACGCCGCAGGCTTGAGGCGTTTCTTCAGGAAATCAGCCGCGTTGCAGATATAGGGCAGACCGATTATCAGCTGGCTTTTTACTGTGGGGTGGCGATTTCTAGGGACGGAGGGGACCCGGAACGGACGATGGAGATCCTGATGACACACGTTCAGTTCGCTCTGGAACGGGCCAAGGGGGCTCACACCAATTTTATCTGGTTCTTTGATTCGGAACTGCACAAGAAAGAGGAATTGGAAAATTATATTGAAAGCCACATGCACCAGGCTCTGCAGGACGGAGAATTCAAGATGTATTTGCAGCCAAAAAAGAATCTCCACACGGGAAAGATGGAGGGCGCGGAGGCGCTTGTCCGGTGGAAGCCGGATGATGGGCGGGTGCTCTTTCCGGATCAGTTTATTCCTCTGTTTGAACGCAACGGGTTCTGCGTGGAACTGGATCTGTATATGGTAGAGCAGGCCTGCCGTCTGTTGCGCTCCTGGATGGAACACGGTATGGCGCCTGTTTCCATCTCCGTGAATCAGTCAAAGCTTCTGTTCTTTGAGCCGGATTATGTGCAGGATTTGACTGCCATGCTGGACAGATATAACGTGCCCGCACAGTATATCGTGCTTGAGATATTGGAAGGACTGGCGCTGGAGAATGTGGACGAACTGAACGAGAAGATCGGGCAGCTTCAGGCGAAGGGATTTCGCGTTTCCCTGGATGATTTTGGAAGCGGCTATTCTTCCATGAACACATTGGGCAGGCTGAAAATCAATGAACTGAAACTAGACAAGGAATTTCTGCTGAACGTATCCGGCCAGGAACTGGAACGAAACTGCATGATTATGGAGCAGATCATACACATGGCCCGCCAGCTTGGCATATTCACTGTGGCGGAGGGTGTGGAGACGGAAGAAGACGAGCAATTTATCCGGTCGGTTGGCTGCGATGTGGGGCAGGGATATTTCTATTCCCGCCCTATCAGTGTCGAGGAATTCAATGAAACCTATATGTGCAAAGCGGACAAGCAGGTTTTGGAGGCTGCGTCTATTCCAGAGTGATATCCAGCCTGCTGAGTTTCTCAAACAGGATTTCTTCTTCTGTTGGAAGATCTGATGCCTGTTCGATTTGCTGGCGTATTCCCAGCATTTTGTTGTCCGTGGCATGGATGACTTCTGCGCAGTCCTTAAGCTGCGCAATGATTTCCTGCTGATTGGGGATATTTTGTTTGTATTTGAGCTGATGCTCCAGACTTGCCCAGAAATCCATGGCGATGGTGCGGATCTGAACTTCCACACAGACCTCTTTTTTCTGATTGGCAAAAAAACAGGGATGCTTACGATTAAATGCAGGCTTCTGTATCCATTGGGCTTGGGATCGGCGATATAATCCTTTTGGGAGATCAGCGTCACATCGTCCTGGGAGAGAAGGGCATCGGCGATAAGATAGATGTCGTCCATGTAAGAACAGATCACCCGTATCCCGGCCACATCATGGATGTGTGTTTCTATGCTTTTGAGGGAAAGAGGCAGATGCCGCCGTTCGAGTTTGTCCAGAATGCTGGCTGTCCGCTTCAGCCGGGTGCTGATCGAACTGATGGGATTGCGTTGGTGGCGTATTTTGAATTCCGTATTCAGCACTTCAAATTTGGTTCGGATTTCCTTCATGGCGCAGGCATAGGTCATCATGAGTTCTTTGTAGCCCACAATCGTGCCGACCACCAGTTTGGTCTGCTCCAGCATTCCGTCCAGGGCAGGATCTGTAAGAGAACCTAAAGTGGCAGGAAGCGCCTCTTCCAGCGCATCCTGCAGGATGCGGTCCATCTCTTCTGAATCAAAGCTGCTCCAATCATTTCTGTCCATTCTTTTGTCCTTTCCTTAATATGCTGCCGAACAGGCTGCGTTCTGATTTCCTCTGAAACTGTTACCAGCATACAGGATTTTTGTTTCAGAAAAGCTGACAAACTGTTAATAAAATATGAAAAGCGATTTCAAAGCGTCCCCGGGAATCTTTTACTTTTCTGATAATCCTTTCTTTCTGTTACGGGCCGGTTCGTGAAGCGGGCCCCCTTTTGCGTGCAGTTTTACGGTAAAGGCTGAACTCACTCCGGGCATGCTCTCTGCTAGAATCTCTCCTTCCAGCAAATCGATGATGCGTTTGGTCAGTGTGAGGCCGATACCGTTTCCCTGGGTGGCATGCGAAGGATCCGCTTGGTAGAACTTGTCAAAGATACGGCGGATGGATTTTCCATCAATGCCGCAGCCGCTGTCCGTGATTTTTACGGTTGCTGAATCGCCCTCCTGCTGCATCATAACCCGGATCTTTCCGCGGGGAGGCGTAAACTTCACGGCGTTGGAAAGCAGATTGTTCCAGACCATATCCAATAGATTTTCATCGCTGGTCAGGCTTAAATCCTGATCTAGGTCTGTATACAATTCGATTTCTTTTTCATCCAGTTCCGATTCATAATTCAGAATGCATCTGCACAGAGCCTCGCTCAAATTGAAGGGGTGCAGAGCCGGCTTGATTTTCTGATTTTCCAGCCGGTTTATCTGCAGGATGTTGGTCACCAGGGCGGACAGGCGCCGGGATGCCTCGCTGATCCGTTTGGGATATAGCCTGCGTTCTTCGTCAGGGAGATATTCGCTCTGCAGGAGGGTGGCATAGTTCTGGATGACGGCCAGAGGGGGGGTCAATTCATGGGATACGTTGGCGATGAAGTCGGATTTCATCATTTCTGTGCTGGACAGTTCCTCTGCCATGGTGTTGAAGTCTTCAAACAGGACCTCAAACTCGTCCTTTTTTCCATCCTTGCGCATGGAGGAAAGGCGGACGGAGAAGTCTTCCAGCAACTGGCTGCGGGTAAACGTGCGCTTTGGATAGGAAAGCAGCTTGAACAGAATCTGAAACTCCCGGAGTGTCAAAAAGACAAGCACACCATCCACCGCAGCGCTGATCTCATCTTCATCCAACACCAGATTCCCGATGACTAACTTTTTTTCTGCAGCGATATGTGCCCGACGCAGCAATGCTTCAATATGAAGCACCAGTTCATCCAGATGGATGGGTTTAACCATGTAATCGTCAATGCCCAGGCGATAGCCACGCTCCTTGGAAGAGAAATCATCCCGCGCAGTCATAAAGAGAATCGGGATATTTTTATCCTGCTCCCGCAGCGCTTTGGCGAATGCAAAGCCATCCATTTCAGGCATCATAATATCGGAGACGGCCAGGCATGCAGCAGCTCATTCCCTGACAGCTCCCGACAGAGCTGCCGGAACTGCTGCTATTATAAAACAGCATTATTAATGAAATGTTAACAGAGCCCAGACGGGTGGAAAATCATTCACAGTTATCCTGGTACTGCTGTTTACGGGATGGGCGCCCGAATGGAATGTTCGGTGAGAATCGGCCGTCTGCGGTAAATTAATAAAACGGAAACACTCCGTAAACAAAAACCAAAAGAATAACGCGTAGAGTGATTTCAGAATTCGGGAAGAAAAACCAAGGTTTTAAAGTTCAAAAAGCGAGGGTAAATGTATGAAAAAAATTTTGAAGGCAGCAGCGGGAATTTCCGTGATCGGAGCGATTCTGTTTGGAATAAAGGTGCTGTGGGACAAATATCAGGCAGGAGAGATATGATCTTCCGCTTTGCATGCGGGAAAGAGGCTGCTTTTGGCTCATCTTTTTATGGTTAACGGAAAAGACGGACGAATTTAACAATTTGGAAACATCATTCAGGTATAATAGAAAAAAAGCGTATAAGCAATTCTGCGGAAAGGAGGATGGCATGGGAGAGAAGGTTTACATAACAGGGATCAATGGTTTCCTTGGAAGGACATTGGCCGGGAAACTGCTGGAAGCAGGCTGTGAAGTCTGCGGGCTGAGGCTTTTGCAGGATGATCGGGATCTGCTCACGGAAGTTCATTTATGTCAGTTCCGTGCATGCGATACCGGAAAAGACTGGCGGACGGACGATAAAAGAGACCAGCCGCTTTTCCGCTTCTTATGTAAAAGGAGCCTATGGGAAAAGCAAGGCCGAGGCAGCTGCCTATGTGAAAAAAGCGGCCAGCCGCGGGCTCCCTGCCACGATCGTCCATCCTTCCGGAATGATCGGGCCAAAAGACAGCACCGCCAGCTATATGACGCAGCTGATCCGGCTTTACGTCAAACATGGCATGCCCCTGTCGGTGAAAGGCGGCTATGATTTTGTGGATGTGCGGGATGTGGCGGACGGCATTATCCGCTGCATGAGGGCAGAAGCAGCCGGAGAGAGCTATATCCTTTCAAACGAATACGTCACCATAAGAGAGATGTTTGATATATTGGCGGAATTGACGGGAAAGCACGCGGTGTACGGGAGCCTTCCCCTCGGCATGGCCAGAGCCGCGGCCCCTTTCTGTGAAAAATTCTCCCATCTGTTCGGCCTTCCGGAACTGGTGACGCCCTATTCCGTATATACGCTGGGAAGCAACGGGAACTTCAGCCATGAGAAAGCAACGCGGGAATTGGGATACCATCCCAGGCCCCTGCGGGAGACGTTGGAGGATATGGTTCAGTGGTTTTCTGCGAACGATTTCTAGTCTTGTCTTTGTTGTAGCTCAGTCCTCCGCATATTTGGCCAGAATGCGTTTGCGTATTCTATATTCTTGTGATAAGATAAATTTTATTACAAGAGTGCGGTTGAGGAGGAGATATCCCGAATATGAGCAGAGAAGAACTGGAAAAGGCCGAAGGAACAGAGAAGGAAACGACGGTTTCTAAGAATTTCATCGAGCAGATCATCGATAAGGATCTGGCGGAGGGCGTATATGATACGGTGCATACCCGTTTTCCCCCGGAGCCGAACGGTTATCTTCATATCGGACATGCTAAGAGCATCCTGCTGAATGCTGGTTTGGCGAAGGAATACGGAGGAAAGTTCAATCTCCGTTTTGATGATACGAATCCCACCAAAGAAAAGCAGGAATTTGTGGAATCCATTAAGGAAGATGTGAAGTGGCTGGGAGCGGACTGGGAGGACAGGCTTTATTTTGCCTCCGATTATTTTGAACAGATGTATGAAGCCGCCATCAAGCTGATCCAAAAGGGAAAAGCCTATGTATCGGATCTGTCGGCGGAACAGATCCGGGAGTATCGCGGCACCCTGACGGAACCGGGAAAGGAAGATCCTTTCAATACGAGGAGCGTGGAAGAGAACCTGAAGCTGTTTGAGGAGATGAAGAACGGCGTATATGCGGACGG
>USKC01000082.1 GCA_900555195.1 uncultured Lachnospiraceae bacterium | reverse complement strand
GGAGGAAGTGACGGAGCAGCTGGAAGCCAATCTGTCCCGGCTCCATTCGGTGACGGCCCTTCTGGAAGAGGGAAAGAGCCCGGAAGAGATCCTCGCCCTGCTGCTTGAGGGGATGGATATGGAGATCCTCTCCAGACAGGAAGTGTCTTTTTCTTGCAACTGCAGCAAGGAACGGGTGCAGAAGGCTTTGATCAGCATCGGGAAAAAGGAACTTTCTGAGATGATTGAGGAGGGGCAGACCATTGAGGTGAAATGCCATTTCTGCAATACGGCCTATCATTTTACGGTGGAAGAACTGAAGGAACTGCTGGATTACTGCGGCGGTTTGGACGGCGCCGAAGATTAGGCGCGCGGGATGTATAAAAACGAATCAGAAGCGAGCATCCGGACAAGGGCGAAGCGCGATTGGAATGGCCGGATGCTGTAACGGTTCGGCTCCGGGAAAGGCAAGAGAAGCGATGAAACATGGATTTGTCAATGTGGCGGCGATGACGCCGCAGATTCAGGTGGCGGATGCGGCATATAATGCGGAACGCATCTGCGAAAAGATAGGGGAGGCGTTTAAGAGGAAAGCGAAGCTGATCGTTTTCCCGGAACTGTGTATCACGGGATATACCTGTCAGGATCTGTTCCTGCAGGAGACGCTGCTGGAAGGGGCCAGGCAGGCGCTTGTGCGGATCGCGGAGTATACGCAGGGAAGTGACGCGCTCATTTTCGTGGGGCTTCCTCTGGAAAAGGACGGGAAGCTGTACAATGTGGCGGCAGCCCTTCAAAATGGCCGGATCCTGGCTTTTATTCCGAAGACCACGCTTCCCAATTATGCGGAATTCTATGAAGCGCGGCATTTTACCCCGGGAGAAAATGCGGTGGAGGAGATCTGGTTTGAAGGAAAACAGATCCCATTTGGCACACGGATTCTCTTTGCCTGTGATGCGGTGGAGGGGCTGAAGGTGGGCTGTGAAATCTGCGAGGATGTATGGGCGCCCAATCCGCCTTCCACCGGGCATGCCCTGGCCGGGGCTACGGTGATCGTGAACCTGTCCGCCTCCAACGAGACGGTTGGGAAGGATGCCTACCGGGAAGAATTGATCCGAGGCACCAGCGCGCGTCTGGTGGCCGGCTATGTCTATGCATGCGCCGGGGAGGGGGAATCCACCCAGGATCTGGTGTTCGGCGGACATAATCTGATTGCGGAAAACGGCAGGCTTCTCGCACAGGCGAAGCGGTTTTGCAATGAGTCCGTCTACGCGCAGCTGGATGTGCACAGGCTGCGCGGGGAAAGACGGCGCATGAACACGTTTCCGGCAGCAGGGGCGGAAGGATATCTGGAAATCCGGGTGCATATGGAACAGGAAGAGACGGAGCTTTTCAGACCGTATGGGCGTCTGCCTTTTGTTCCTTCGGATGAGGAGACGCGGAACCGCCGCTGTGACGAAATCCTGTCGATTCAGTCCCTTGGATTGAAAAAAAGGCTTGCACATACGCGCTGTCAGTCCGCAGTGATCGGCATTTCCGGAGGCCTGGATTCCACGCTGGCCCTGCTGGTATGTGTGCGCGCTTTTGATATGCTGGGGCTTTCCAGGAAGAACATTCATTCCGTCACCATGCCCTGCTTCGGCACCACGGACAGAACCTATGACAATGCCTGCAGGCTGGCACAAACCCTTGGGACTTCCCTGAGGGAGGTGAATATCAAAGAGGCGGTGCGCCTTCATTTCCGGGATATCGGCCATGCGGAGGACAATCATGATGTGACCTATGAAAACAGCCAGGCGCGGGAGCGGACACAGGTGCTGATGGACATCGCCAATGCCGAATCAGCTCTGGTGATCGGAACCGGAGACATGTCCGAGCTCGCTTTGGGATGGGCCACCTATAACGGGGATCATATGTCCATGTACGGGGTGAACGCAGGCGTCCCCAAGACCCTGGTGCGCCATCTGGTCAGATATTATGCGGACACCTGCCGGGAAGAAACCCTGCGGGATGTGCTCCTGGATGTGCTTGACACGCCGGTCAGCCCCGAGCTTCTGCCTCCGGTGGACGGCAAGATCAGCCAGAAAACGGAAGATTTGGTAGGCCCTTATGAACTGCATGATTTCTTCCTGTACTATATGCTGCGCTGCGGTTTCGCCCCGGATAAGATCTATCGGATCGCGGTGATAAGTTTTGAGGGAACATACGATGGCGCCGAGATCCTGAAATGGCTGAAGAATTTCTACAGGAGATTTTTTGCGCAGCAGTTCAAGCGTTCCTGCCTGCCGGATGGGCCGAAGGTGGGAAGCGTGGCCGTCTCGCCCAGAGGGGATCTGCGCATGCCTTCCGACGCCTGCGTCCGGCTGTGGATGGAGCAGGTGGAACGGCTGGAGAAACGGTAGAAATCTGGCACAGTAAATGTTTAGGGTAGAACAGAAAGGGAGGGGGATTTTATGTTTAAGAAAGCATTCTGGGTTCCTTATGAGGATAGCGGGAACTATCCTACAGTCGTGAAAGCGCAGGAGGCAATCTCGAAATATTGTGAGGAAAACAAATATGCCTATACGTTTACCGCTGAGGATGAAGTCGAGATAGACGGGAAATTATATGAAATCTATCGCGGCTATGAAAACGGGAGCCGCGGAAATTACGGCGTTAAGTGCAAAGAGAAGTAGTGTTGCAGCGATTGGAATGGGGCGAGACAAAAGGGCATCTGGGATATTCCCACATGCCCTTTCCTGCGAATCGGTATTTGGTTCTGCATCCTGGACGGAAGGCGTGCTGTTTTCCGGATTGTTTTGCATCTCATTTTCCTGCGCGTCTCCTTCCGGCGTTTGTTCATTGGAATCCGGGTGCTGTAGGCTGTCTTCGCTGCCGGTGCTTTTATCACTTTCGTTGATGCTGCCGGGATGTGTTTCCGCCAGGGAGAGCGCGGATGTGATGGCTTCCAGCAGAACCTGGGAGGTATACTTGTTGTCGTCCGAATAGGTGATGTCCTCCAGAGATTGCTTTTCGCAGATCTGGACAGCCAGGTCGTTCAGCGCCGGTTCCATCAGAGGATACATGGTGGTGACCGCCTCATCCAGATTCACCAGACGTATGGAGTTGATGTTATTATCATCCACCACCACTTCCACATCCACTGCAGAACTGCCCAGAATCACCGAAGTGGTGTATTTTCCGGGAACAAACCTATCGTCCGCCTCAGAAGACATGGGCGCCTGACTCTTGCCCGGAAGGAACATGATGATGAGAAGGATGAGGAACAGGATCCCCAATACGGCGAAAATGCCGGTATATATCAACTCTTTTAAGTGAAGTACGATGATTTTGGTCTTTGAACTCATATCCATATCCCCGATTTCCATTGTTTATACAGTTTACTCGGAAGGGGGGAGATTTATGACTGGAGGATGGCTTCGATTTCATTTCAAAATGCCTGAAGAACGGAGTGAAGGCCGCATGCGATGCCGGAAATTGCGGCGGCTGTGATGGGCGCATTACGCAGGAGGAATGATTGTGAGGAAGTTTTTGGGCATAGTTCTATCAATTATACTTTTGTTGTCCGGCTGTGGTCTGGCCCCCGAAGGACCCGAATCGCTTCAAATCGATGGGAAAATTTTCAGAACAGGATTTTATGGAACCCTTTACCCCTATGAATATTCTTTGACAGAACAAACTTTACAGGGGGATGATTTAACGCTGGTTCGCATCGCCCACGATACATTTGAACTGTACCACGCTGATGTGGGTTCCTATGCGGAGGGCACGATTTATTGTGAAGAAAGCCAGTACGGGCAAGCGTCGGCGTATTATTCCAATCCGGACAATTATACATTTTTCTGTATCCTTGGCGTGAACATGAGTGATGGAACGCGTGCGCAGACGGTAGAACTGCCAGATATGGATGCGGCCATGTTTGATGAACTGCTCAGCTTTGCGGATAGGTCATATTATGACCCTTTTGATACGGGGCATAATTCTGAAGTGGAAACAGTGGAACTTCCCATGCCGGACAACAGGACGGAGACGCGCATGGTGTTTTACAAAGAAAGCAAAGATGCCCTTTTTTGCTCCAGCAAAGGAAATGATTTTTATATCATCGATCATATTCTTTACATGGTATATCAATATGACTATGGTCATGGGGAAGATGAAAAACTAATCGCTGTAAAAGTTCCGGAGGATATTAGCGCTTATTTTGTTGGATATATGGAATCTTTTTTTGAGCAGTAACGCAGATCACCCCTTCCCTCAATTTTTCATTGACAAATCTCCCAAATTGTAGTTTACTAATACACAAGGGTAAAGGCGCTCTTACTGAAAGGTAAGTGCGCCTTTTTCGCAAGAAAAACCGCGCGCTGCGGGGAATGGAGCGTTAGGAAGGATGCAGATTTCTTTTACGAAAATGCACGGCTGCGGCAATGATTATATATATGTCAGCGGCTTTACAGAGAAACTACCTGATGAAGAAAAGCCTGAGTTCGCCAGAAGGATGAGCGACCGCCATTTCGGGATCGGCGGGGACGGCGTGATTTTCATCAATCCGTCTGAAGAAGCGGACTTTGAAATGGAGATGTACAATGCGGACGGAAGCCGCGGGATGATGTGCGGCAATGGCATCCGATGCGTTGGGAAATATGTATATGACAACAAAATGACCGACCGGACCGAGATCCGGGTGATCAGCGGCGGAAGCGTAAAGCTGCTTACGCTGTTTCCCAAAGATGGCAAAGTGGAACGGGTGCGGGTGAACATGGGAGCCCCTGTGCTGGAAGCGGAGAAGATTCCGGTGCGTTCTGATGAAGGGCGGGTGATCGGCCAGCCCATATCCGTTGGAGGCAGAGAATGGAAGATGACCTGCGTATCCATGGGCAACCCCCATGCGGTGGTTTTGGCAGAACCTCCGGAAGCACTGGCTCTGGAACGGTTGGAGATCGAAAAGATCGGCCCGCTGTTTGAACATCATGAACGGTTCCCGGATCGGGTGAACACGGAATTTATCCGCGTGATTGACGAGCATACGGTGCAGATGCGCGTTTGGGAACGGGGCAGCGGAGAAACGCTGGCCTGCGGAACCGGCTGCTGTGCCGTGACGGCTGCCTGCGTTCTGAACGGGCTGACCGGCCGCAGGGTGACGGTACGGGTTCTTGGCGGAGAACTGGAAATCGAATGGGACGAAGAAACCAATGAAATCTATATGACAGGCCCTGCGGAGACGGTTTTTGAGGGCTGTGTAGAATACGAGCCAAACCAGAAAGGATAAAGTCATGTTTCGAGTGAATGAGAATTATCTGAAGCTTCCCGGAAGCTATCTTTTTTCCACCATTGGGAAAAAGGTGAATGAATATGCGTCCGCCCATCCGGATAAAAAAATCATCCGGCTGGGAATCGGGGATGTGACGCAGCCCCTGCCGCCTGCGGTGGTAGAAGCCCTGCATAAAGCGGTGGATGAGATGGGAAATGCGGAGACCTTCCACGGCTATGCGCCGGATTTGGGCTATGCGTTTCTGCGTGAAAAAATCGCGGAATGCGATTTTCGTGCCAGGGGTTGTTCCATCTGTGCGGATGAGATTTTTGTATCGGACGGGGCGAAGTCGGATTCTGCCAATATTCAGGAAATTTTCAGCCAGGACAGCCGGATTGCGGTCTGCGATCCGGTCTACCCGGTCTATGTGGATTCCAACGTGATGGCAGGCAGGACGGGAACCTATGACCCGGCGACAGAGACCTGGAGCGATGTGATCTATATGCCCTGCACCGCGCAGAACGGCTTTGTGCCTTCCCTGCCCAAGGAGCGGCCCGACCTGATTTATCTGTGCTTCCCCAACAATCCGACAGGGGGAGCCATTACCAAGCCGCAGCTGCAGGAATGGGTGGACTATGCGAACAGAGAGGGCTGTGTGATCCTTTTTGACGCCGCCTATGAAGCATATATCTCCCAGGAGGGAATTCCGCACAGCATCTATGAATGCGAGGGCGCCGAAACCTGCGCCATTGAGCTGCGTTCCTTCTCCAAGAACGCCGGGTTCACCGGCCTGCGCCTGGCCTACACTGTAGTGCCAAAGGCCCTGAAGGCAGGGGATGTATCCCTGAACGCCCTGTGGGCGAGAAGGCACGGAACCAAGTACAACGGAGCGCCTTATATCGTGCAGCGTGCCGGAGAGGCCGTCTATACGCCCGAAGGACAGGAACAGATACGCGGCATGATTGAAAAATACATGAAGAACGCCCATTATATCCTGAATGGCCTGAAAGAAGCCGGTTATGAGGTATACGGAGGGGTGGATTCCCCTTATGTATGGCTGCACACCCCGGGAAAGATGACCAGCTGGGAGTTCTTTGACTATCTTCTGGAGACAGCGAACGTGGTAGGAACCCCCGGATCCGGCTTCGGCCCCAGCGGAGAACACTATTTCCGCCTGACCGCATTCGGCACCTGGGAGAACACAGTGGAGGCTGTAGACCGCATCAAGGCGTTATAAGTATCCATCGAATCTAAAAAAGCAGAATGATTTAAAAGCTGCTCTGGAACTGTAACTTTTTTTTCGTTACTACTCAGCCAAAGGCTGAATTGCAACACTCTTTCCACACTTGTTTTTAAATTTTTCTTGCATTTTTACATCCGCTGTGATAGGATGTGA
This sequence comes from uncultured Lachnospiraceae bacterium, assembly GCA_900555195.1. Taxonomy (GTDB): domain Bacteria; phylum Bacillota; class Clostridia; order Lachnospirales; family Lachnospiraceae; genus Eisenbergiella. Next base: position 4,167 of record USKC01000082.1, on the reverse strand, counting down.
AACAAATTTATAAAACCAACGGCAAAGAACGGGACTCTTATCAAGGGAAACGACAGGAAGGCGGCGTCACCGACTGAAAGCGCTGCCCGCGGAAGCTGATACAGGGAACACCCGGGAGCCGGTTATCTGAAATCCAGACGGACGTAGGGTAACCCGTGAACACGCGTTAAGTGAAAGAGTGGATAAGACGACCCAGCGCTTTGATGGAAGCGCTGTCTTATCAATGCGGGTGGTACCGCGGAGTCAGAAGAATCCGTCCCGGAAGCAGCAATTGCTGCTTCCGGGATTTTTTTTGCGCGAGCAGTGAGAAGGGCGGCCCGAAAGGAAAAAGACGCTTCCTGAAAAACAGGAAGACGCCCCACCTTCCTGCTTTTCAGGAAGCGCCTTTTCTCCTTTCAGGCCATGCGGCGAACGCCGCGTCAGCCTGGGGCCCCGGCCCCGATAGCTAATAGTCCTCAGTCCAGCCCTCCAGCCTCCAAAAGCTGCCTTATTTCCCCTCCCCAACCGGATCCCTCCACCTCCGCCCCGCAGCCGGAACCGATCAACCCAGCAAACAAAAGGAGACCAAAACTATGCAATTCTTAACCCCCATGTCAATCAAAACCACCTGTGAAATCACCGACCTGCTCTCGCCCTCCCTGTTAGGGGAAACGGTGGAAACCACCGGAGCCATCCACACCATACGCCGTATGGGAACCATCGCTTTCCTCATCCTCCGCAAGAGGGAAGGACTGCTTCAATGCGTCTATGAGGAAGCCCAGGCGGATTTCTCCCTCAAGGATGTAAAAGAAGCAGATACCGTCCGCGTACGGGGTATCCTTTCCGCATCCCCTAAGGCCCCGGAGGGCATCGAGATTCATTTGCTGCATATTGAGATCCTTTCCCGAGCCAAGGAGCCCATGCCGGTTCCCATTGCCAAGACGAAGATGAACCTTTCTTTGGAGACAGATCTGGATCTGCGCCCCATCACTCTCAGAAACATCCGCGAACGGGCCCGCTTCCGCATCCAGGAAGGCGTGGTCAGAGGGTTTCGGGAGTTCTTAACCGAGCAGGGCTTCACCGAGATCCACACCCCCAAGATCGGAGCGAGAGGGGCGGAAGGCGGTGCCAATATTTTCCGCCTGGACTATTTTCACCGTCCGGCAGTCCTGGCCCAGAGCCCTCAGTTCTATAAGCAGATCATGGTAGGCGTGTTTGACAGGGTGTTTGAGACAGCTCCGGTGTTCCGCGCGGAGAAGCACAACACCAAGCGCCATCTGAACGAATATACCTCTTTGGATTTTGAAATGGGCTATATCGACGGATTTGAAGATGTGATGGCCATGGAAACGGGGGTGCTGGGGCGCATCATGGAAATTCTTGGTCGGGATTATGACAGGGAACTGGAACTTTTGGGCATCACGCTTCCCAAGGTTGACCACATCCCCTGCGTGCGCTTTGACGAAGCCAAGAGGCTGGTTTCGGAGAAATATTCCAGGCCCATCCGCAACCCTTACGACCTGGAACCTGAAGAAGAAGCGCTGATCGGGAAGTATTTTCAGGAGGAATGCGGTTCCGATTTCGTGTTCGTAACGCATTATCCCAGCAAAAAACGTCCTTTCTATGCCATGGACGATCCAGAGGATCCCACCTACACTCTCAGCTTTGACTGTCTCTATCAGGGGATGGAGATCACCACGGGGGGACAGCGCATTCATGATTACGACATGCTTCTGGAGAAGCTGGAACGGCGCGGCATGACCCAGGAAGGGATGGAGCATTACCTGTCCGCCTTCAAATACGGCATGCCGCCCCACGGAGGTTTAGGGATCGGCCTGGAGAGGCTTACCATGAAGCTGGTAGGAGAGGACAACGTCAGAAGCACCACCCTGTTCCCGAGGGATATGGGCAGGCTGGAGCCTTAGAGGAGGTAAAAAATGAGCCATACAAATCGCATAACAGATGAAGTGATCGAATATGTGGGCATCCTGGCAAAACTGGAACTAAATGAAGAAGAGAGAAAGCAGGCCGGGGCGGATATGGAACGGATGCTCAATTATATCGATAAATTGAATGAACTGGATACAGAGGGCGTAGAGCCCATGACCCATATTTTTCCCACCGTCAACGTGTTCCGGGAGGATGTGGAGACGAACCAGGACTGCCGCGAAGCGATGTTGGCGAACGCTCCCGGCCAGAAGGACGGCATGTTCAAGGTGCCGAAGACCGTGGAGTGAAGCGGGAGAAGAAGGCTGCGGCAGAAGGCTGCGCCCAAATTGCTGCGGCGGTGCTGCGACGGGCTTTGTCCGCCGGGAGAAAGCCCTGCGATAGAAAGGAGATGCGAAATGAGCCTGATGGAACTGACAGCCCTTGAACTGGCTGATAAGATAAAAAAGAAGGAATGTTCCTGTCGGGAAGCTGTTCAGGAGACATTGGATGGCATCCGGAAGAAGGAAGAACGCTACCATTGCTACATTTCCCTGGATGAACAGGATGCGCTGGCCCAGGCGGATGAGATCCAGCGAAAAATCGATGCAGGAACGCCTGTGAGCCCCCTTGCCGGCGTGCCCGCGGCGGTGAAAGACAACATCTGTACGAAAGGAAGGGAAACCACCTGCGCGTCCAGGATCCTGTCCGGCTTCGTTCCCACTTATGACGCGGAAGCTGTGGCGCGGCTGAAGGCGGGCGGAGTGGTTATCCTGGGGAAAACCAATATGGATGAATTTGCCATGGGTTCCACCACGGAGACGTCCGCCTTTGGCCCCACCCGAAACCCCTGGAACCCAGCCCATGTTCCGGGAGGTTCTTCAGGCGGTTCTGCGGCGGCCGTGGCGGCGTCGGAGTGCTTCTTTTCTCTGGGAAGCGATACGGGCGGCTCCATCCGCCAGCCGGCAGGATTCTGCGGCGTTGTGGGAATGAAGCCCACCTATGGGACGGTTTCCCGCTGGGGGCTGATCGCTTATGGCTCCTCTCTGGATCAGATCGGCCCCCTGGGGAAGGACGTGGCCGACTGCGCGGCTGTGTTGGATTTGATCAGCGGCCATGATCCGAAGGATTCCACAAGCCTTCTGCGTAGGGCGGACGAGGGGGCGGGCTCCTTTTCCGACGCTCTGAAGGAGGATGTGAAGGGCATGCGCATCGGCGTGCCCAGGGATTATTTTACCGAAGGGTTGGATCCGGAGGTGAAGGAAGCGGTAAAGCGCGCGGCGGATACGCTGGCGGCTCAGGGGGCTGTGGTGGAAGAATTCGATCTGAGCCTGGTGGAATATGCCATCCCCGCTTATTATACAATCGCTTCCGCAGAAGCTTCATCCAACCTGGAACGGTTTGACGGCGTGAAATACGGCTATCGGGCCGAAGGGTATGACGGCCTGCACCAGATGTATAAGAAAACCCGTTCTGAAGGTTTCGGGGCGGAGGTAAAGCGCCGCATCATGCTCGGCTCCTTTGTGCTGAGCTCCGGCTACTATGACGCCTATTATCTGAAGGCGCTCCGGGTGAAGGCGCTGATTAAGAAGGCGTTTGACGAGGCTTTTTCCAGATATGACTGCATCCTCGGCCCGGTGGCTCCGACCACGGCTCCCTTGCTTGGAGAAAGCCTGCAGGATCCGCTGAAGATGTATCTGGGCGATATCTATACGATTTCCGCCAACCTGGCGGGCCTTCCCGGAATCAGCCTGCCCTGTGCAGTCAGCGCTTCCGGCCTTCCCATCGGCCTTCAGCTGCTGGGGGACTGCTATCAGGAAAAAAAGCTGCTCCGGGCGGCGGCAGCCTATGAACGGGCGCGGGGAAGCCTGCTTTCCTGCCCCTGCCTGTGAGGAAAGGAGACGCTATGGTAAAACAATATGAAACCGTCATCGGCCTGGAAGTTCATGTGGAACTGGCCACCCGGACGAAAATTTTCTGCGGCTGTTCCACCGCCTTCGGCGGAGCGCCGAACACCCATACCTGCCCCGTATGTACGGGGATGCCCGGTTCCCTTCCCGTCCTGAACAAGCAGGTGGTGGAATATGCCGCGGCTGTGGGCCTGGCCACCGGCTGCGAGATCACACGGCTGTGCAAATTTGACAGAAAGAACTATTTTTACCCGGATAACCCGCAGAACTATCAGATTTCCCAGCTTTATCTTCCCATCTGCCGAAACGGAAAAGTGGAGATTGAGACGGCAGCAGGCAGGAAAAGCATCGG
>USKC01000081.1 GCA_900555195.1 uncultured Lachnospiraceae bacterium | reverse complement strand
AAAAAGTTCAAAAGCATAAAATGCACCGCAGCGCGGGTGACATTACCCTCTCTACTGTCTGTTATGTGATCTACGCGCTGTGCGCTATCGTGTGTATCTATCCTTTTTATTATCTCTTCATTAATACGATCAGTGCCAATGACTTGAGCGCCAGGGGTGTGATTCTGTTTTGGCCGCAAGGGATCCATTTCAAGAATTATGCCAGTGCCCTGCAGATTGACGGCTTGTTCCAGGCAGCCAAGATTTCTATTTTTCGTACAGTTCTGGGAACCGTCGGAACGGTGGGAGCCTCCGCATTCCTGGGATTCATGTTTACTCAGGAGAAGATGTGGCACCGGAAGATTTGGTACCGGATGATTGTAGCGACCATGTACTTCAACGCTGGTATCATTCCCTGGTACTTGACCATGAGAAATCTGCATCTGACAAATAATTTCTGGGGATATGTGCTTCCCGCAATCGTGTCCCCCTTCAATATCATCCTGACCAAGACTTTCGTAGAATCCGTTCCGAAGGAACTGCAGGAAGCGGCAGAAATTGACGGCGCAGGGATCATGAAGATCTTCTTCCGCGTGATGCTGCCGGTTATTAAGCCCATTATGGCGACAGTTGCAATTTTCTCCGCAGTAGGCCAGTGGAACGCTTTCCAGGATACGCTGCTGTTGATGACGGATACCAAGCTTTATTCCCTGCAGTTCATCCTGTATCAGTACCTGAACCAGGCTAGTTCCTTGGCAGGACTTGCCAATACGAGCAGCACCGCATCCATGGCGGCGGCGGTGGCCACCAGCCAGACACCTACCAGTGTGCGTATGACGGTATCCATAATTGTCGTAGTGCCGATTTTGCTGGTTTACCCGTTCTTCCAGCGGTATTTTGTAAAGGGTATTATGATCGGTGCGGTGAAAGGTTAATTTCGATGGTGATGGAAATGGAAAAACGTGGGTGCCATCCGGCAATTAGAACAGTCGGTGGCAGGCGGATTTCTATGAACCATAAACATTATCAAAGGAGGGTTTATTTATGAAAAGGAAACGTTTGATGGCCCTGCTCATTACTGCGGTAATGACGGCGTCAACCGTGCTTGCAGGCTGCGGCTCCAGCACGGGAACGGAAAGCAGCGGAAGCGCTGCGGCGACAGAAGCTGCAGGCTCAGAAGCTGCAGAGGGTACGGCAGCTACGGACAGCGCATCTGCAGAGACGACGGAAGCGTCTGGCTCCGCGCCTGAGGTATCCCATGATGAGGAACTCGTGATAGAGATCTATGATGTGGCGGCGAACTATCAGGGCGAACAGCCAGGATGGTTCGGAAAGGTTCTGAAGGATAAGTTCAATATCGTTCTGAATATCATCGCCCCTCAGGTATCCGGTGATGGAGATTCCCTGTACCAGACCCGTACTGCATCCGGGGATCTGGGAGACATCGTTATTCTGGACAATGCGGATATGCAGGAGTGTATCGATGCAGGACTTATCATGGATATTGGCGATATCATGGGCAATTATGAGAACCTCTCTAAGTACAGTGAGCAGATCAATATGTTCAACAGCGCGATGGAAGGCGTGGAAGAAGGAAGCATTTATGCGATTCCTTGTAACATGAATACTAACGGCCCTACGGCATTTGTAGGTGAGAACGTGCTTAGTGCACCCAGAGTACCGTGGGATGTATATGTAGGTGTTGGCGCTCCTGAACTGAAGACCACGGACGACCTTCTGAATATGCTGGCAGACATTCAGGAGCAATATCCGACGAATGCTGCGGGTGACCAGGCTTATGCCATCACCATGTGGAAGGACTGGGACGGAACCAGTATTGAAAATGCGAACTTGCTTACTAACTGGTTTGGACAGCAGGTAAAAGAGTCTGTTCTGCTTGGTAGCGATAATTCTATCATGCCTTTGACCGATAAGAACGGCGGCTACTACAAGGCTCTGCAGTTCTTCTTCAAGGCAAACCAGATGGGATTGGTAGATCCGGACTCCGCTACCCAGGACTGGACCACCGCTTGTGACAGCAAGATGAAGCAGAAGAGAGTATATTTGTTCTGGTATAACTGGCAGAATGGTTTCTGGAACACTCCTGAACACGGCGAGAGCGGAGAGAACTATATGTATGTTCCTGTAGAAGAACTGGACTACTTCCAGACCGCTGACTCCTACTATGGAGATGGCCGTGTATGGGGCGTGGGTTCTACAGTTGATGAAGATACTAAGCTGAGAATTATGGAATTCCTTGATTGGCTGGCTTCTCCGGAAGGGCTGACCTATCAGCACAACAGCCTGGAAGGACTGATCTATACGGTTAACGACGATGGCACCTATACTCTTACGGAAGATGGTATGAACCGTTTCACTGCGGACGTTCAGGTTCCGGAAGAACTGGGCGGCGGTCTCTGGGCAGATGGTAACGATCTGATCAATCAGTGGATTGTTGCTAGCCAAGAGACAAATCCGAATACAGGAGAATATTACGATCCTTCTCTTTGGTCTTCTTACATAGAAGCAAATCAGACGAAGACCACTACGGAATGGAGCGAAATGTTTGGTGCTGCAAATGAAGTGGAATACATGGAGGCACAGGGACAGCTTGGCATGGTTGCCAATATTAATATCCCTCTTGGAAGCGACACTACTGATATCGCTCTGATCCGCAGCCAGTGCGGTGATCTGGTATGCGACACTTCTTGGCGCATGGTATTCGCAACCAGCGAAGAAGAGTTCGAGCAGATGTGGGATGATATGTGCACGCAGCTGGAAGGCTTTGGTTGGAATGATCTGGTAGCGTTTGATACCGAGAAGTATCAGCCTCTGATTGACGCAAGAGCAGCTGCTGCAACAGAATAAGCTGACTGACGCGAAAGCAGGTCACAAAGAAGTATAATGAAAAACGGGACGGGCCGCTGACAGAGGCGGCCTCCCTAAGGCGAACGGGGGCCGGCGGATTGTCGGCCCCCGTTTGACCTGAAAAAAGGATGGAGATAGAAGGAACATGCCAGAAGGGGACAGGCTTGGATGTACCGACTTTCTTATCATCTGGAAAGGAAGGGGAATGAAATGAGCTTAAAGGGAGTATTTGCACCTTATTTTAAAATCGGAGCGGCAGTTCCGGCGCAGGATATGGGGAGAGCTGCCGCTAGAGAGGCGCTGCGCAGGGAGTACGACTCTATCACCTGTGAGAATGAGATGAAACCGGAATGCCTGCTGGATGCAACAGAAAACAAAGAGCATCCGGAAAAGCATGCTTTGGCTCCTGCCGTGCATTTTGACAAGGTTCGAGGCTATCTGGACTTCGCAGTACAGAATGGGATTGCGATGAGAGGGCATACGCTGGTATGGCATAATCAGACGCCGCGCTGGTTTTTTACGGAGGGATATCAGGATGGGGAAGACGCTCCCCTGGCAGGTCGGGAAACCATGCTGGCGCGTTTGGAAAGTTATATCCGCAGCGTGCTGACCTATTTCCAGACAGAATATCCGGGGCTGATCTATGCCTGGGATGTGGTGAATGAAGCGGTGGAAGACGGCGGGCTGCGCCATTCCCTGTGGACGGAGACGGTGGGGGAAGACTTCATCCTTCAGGCATTCCGTTTTGCCAGGAAATATGCAGCTCCTGAGGTTTCCTTATTCTACAATGATTATGACACTTTCCTTCCCTGGAAGCGGGAAGTGATCATCGAAAGGGTATTGCGTCCGCTGTTGGCGGAAGGATTGGTTGACGGGGTAGGAATGCAGTCCCATCTGACCATGGATAAACCAAGTATGGCAGAATATGAGAAAACGGTTCGTGCCTTTGGGGCATTAGGAATCCAGGTGCAGGTGACAGAACTGGATATCCATAATACCGATCCGTCAGGAAAATCAATGGAAGCTTTGGCAGAGCGATATAGAGAAGTTTTCTATATTCTCACGCGGGCGAAGAAAGACGGCGGGGCCAATGTGACGAGCGTTACTTTCTGGGGGATGCAGGATGAGGAAAGCTGGCTTACCGGTTTCCGAGGGGCGAAGAGTTATCCGCTGCTTTTCTTCAATGGATACCGGCCAAAATTGGCTTATTGGGCCGTCTTGGGTGTGCCCGGATTGGCGGAAGGAGACAGCCAGGATCGTCTTCCGGGGGGAGAAAGGTTTGCTTTCTGGGAAGAGGAGTGTGCCTATACAAAAGAATATCATGTGAATCCTTCCCATCCGGCAGCTTCAGATGCGAACGACGGCAGCATGGAGAAGCCTTTTGCTACGATTCAGGCGGCGGCCAATCTGGCAGGGCCTGGCACGCGGGTATGGATTCACGGCGGCGTCTATCGGGAATGCGTGAAACCGGCTTTCGGTGGGAACGGGCCAAAAGAGATGGTTTGTTATGAAGCTTATGGAGACGGGGAAGTGGTGATTAAGGCGTCTGAAATTGCTGTGGATTTCCGCCCCAGCGTGGGCTGGAGGCTGGGCTCAGTGGGAGGCAGTCCGGAAGAAACGGAAGGAATACGCATTTGGGAAACAAAACTGGATCCGGACAAATTTAGAGGCTATAATCCTTTCTGTGCAGTCAATATTCTGCATGACCGCCTTTATATCGAGTACGATAAGACGGATATGACCACTTATCTGAACCGAAGAGGTATGGTTTTCTGTGATGGGAAGCCTTTGCAACAGGTGGCGCTGTATTATCAAATGGCGCAGACGCCGGGCTCTTATTGGGTGGAGGCCAACGGGCAGACCGTACATTTCAGACTTCCTGACGACGGCGACCCGAAAGACCATGTGATCGAGCTGACCTGCAGGGAACAGTGCTTTGCGCCGGAGATTCCGTTCCTTTCTTATATTAAGGTGAAGGGGCTGACCTGCGCCCATGCGGCAACAGGAGCGCCGGTCCCGCAGAGAGGTTCCATCTCCTGTTACAGAGGGCATCACTGGATCATTGAGAATTGCAAGATCGATTGGTCGAACGGTGTGGGGATGGATGTGGGAAACGAGTGCTGGCATCATACCCACGAGGCGGGAGAGGCCATCGGTTATACGATTATTCGGGGCTGTACAGTAAGCGGAGCTGGTGTCTGCGGTATAGCGGGGATGTTTGCCACAGATTTGCTGATCGAAGACAATCTGATTGAGGATACCGGGTGGCAGAAGATGGAATTGTCCTGGGAGGCAGGAGGCATTAAGGTACACAATACGCATAATAGCCTGATCCGTCGCAATATTTTCACCCGTACGCTGCGGGCAGACCATCTGTGGATGGATGTAGGAAATGAAAACAACCGGATCACGAGAAATCTGTTTCTGGAGGGCAAGGAGCAACGGGAAGCGATCTTCATTGAATGTTCTAGGGACGGAATTAACTTGATCGATAATAATATTTTCTGGAACGTGGAAGGACGTTTCCGCCCGGAGGATGTTCCTGCAGAGCCCGGTTCTTCAGGCTGGTATAAGATGGAAGAGACAGGTGTGATCAACGGCTACGCGGTTTATGGAGAAGGGACGGATCGGCTCCATATCGTCAACAATCTGATCGGAAAATGCCGTAGCGCCGGATATTATGCGAAGCAGGTGGCTTTCCGCATTCCAGGAGCGGGAGGAAGAGGCGGCACATCCAGGGAAGCCAGGATTGCCAACAATCTGTTCTATGATTGCGGAGAGGCAGCGATTAAGTTCCCCACCCGCGATAATGATGCCCAGGGCAACTTATACGTCAGAATGCCCGGAGGATATCTGAGAGTGCTCTACCCTGCTCCGGCAGCATGCCTGGATCTGAATACTTGGAAGGAATTTTATGGATTTGACCGGGAAGGGCAGGAGGGCTGGTTTGATATAGAAGTGGATACAGAAGCATATACGCTTACAATCAAGGAAGCGCAGACGCAGCCGTTCCGGTTTCCGGGGGACGAGGAGAAGAACCGCTATATCCTGCGCCCAGAGGACGCGGATAGCGTTCAGGACTCCTTGGAAGTGCATGAAGATTTTTATGGAACTCGTGCTACAGGCCGTCGGATTCCAGGTCCTTTTGCACAGCCTCATCTGGGAAGATATTCCATCGATCCGAGGCAGGGAAGGGAGGAATAGGAGAAGGAAGTATCCAACCCATCGCAAAGTGATAGGAAGGCCAGATGCCATAACCGTTCAGATTAGTCTGAACGGTTATGGATGAATGGCGGACAAGGGGTTCCTTAAATTAGGAACGTGTGAAATAATAATCGTAGATGCGGTTGCGCTTCTGAAGCGTTTCATCATCCAGTTTTTGTGCATCTGCAATCTCATATACACCGAAGGTATCGCAGAGCTTTTCTGTGGGATCCGCTTCTACAAAGGTACACCAAGGAAGCCAGTGATATTGGCTGCCAAGCATTTGTTCGGTAAAGTTGCCGCTTTCATGGCCGAGGCCAGGCATACAGTAGCCAATGCTGCCATCCACATCGTTGGATTGCCGGGTGTTCTTGTCAATAAACTCAGCGAAATCCAGATAGTGCGGGTCATTGGTGATCAGGTAGAGACGATAGTATGTATAGGAGCAGGCTGCCATATAGACGTCTGCACCGCCGCCGATAGTGATGATGCTCTGTCCGCTGATGGAATAGCGGTTGAAGGGATGCCTCGTCCAGGGAGTGCGCACTGGGAAGGTCCAAGCATAAGTCCAAGTCTCCGTATAATCGGCTGCGCCCTTGGCCGCTTCCAGCCACCGTTCCTCCTGGGTCAGGTCATAGAGAGCGAGGAAGCCGAAGAGGCCATAAATTCCTGCTTCTTTATCTTGGATATCGGAGTTGTCGCAGGTACCGCCGCGATATTCCAGGTTCAGGTAAGCGTTCTGGTAAGACCATTCGCCGGCGCGCAGAGCAGCTTCCTTATAAGCCTCCCTGCCAGTGACTAAATAGAGCTGTACAAGGAAGCGGATCACACTGGGCGTATTGGACTTGGAATCCATGCGGACAGAGCCGTCATCATGGTAAGAACGGTAATAACTGCCATCCTCGTTCTGGACATTTACTAGCCAGTCGGCGGTGCGTATGCAGAACGCCAGCCAGTCGGGCCGCTCTTCCCCTTTGCGGTGCAGGTAAACATAAGCGTCCAGGATAGCTTCCATTCCATCCGCCAGCATCCGGGTATAATGCGGATATGGTTCGAAACCTTTGATGTTGGGATTGTAGCACATAGGCGGCATTCCGGAATCAGAAGAAGCGGCGGAAGCGGCGCGCACCCAGAAGTTCAGAATGTTTTCGCCCTTTTCATAAGCTTCAGGGACATTTTCCCGATCCCCATAGCGGAGCAGAAGATTGCCGATACCGGGCTGTTGTCCAACAAAGCCGAATTGGAAGGAAACGGAAGAGATATCCATATCCGGAAGCTGACAGGCGAAAGGAAGACCCCAGGAATCTCCGTAGCGGCGGGTATATTTCATAAAGATGTTCATGCAGTTATGGTAATGGACGTTATTGTCCACCTCAAAAAGACGGTCGCGCAGACGGTCGTAAGTAAGCCGCCAGGTGTTCCTCAACATGCTCTGAAAAGTATCGTAGCGCCCGAAATGTATGGCCACGGCATAGGATTGTTCAAAACCGCAGGATACAGGATGGTTCATCCGTCTGAAATCCATTGCTTTCTCAGGGAAGTCCAGACCCGCATAGGCTTTTGCGCTCTTGCGGGGAAGCTGGCCGTCAGCGCCGGGATAGACATAGTCGATGGAAAGGCCGGCAGGTTCGGTTTCTCCTTCCGTGCGGACGGCAAAGCCGTAGTACATATAATTGAGCGTCCGCCGGCTGGGCTTGCTCATTCCGATGGAACCGATGGTGAAATCCGGATCCACGTTGTTTTCTGAACGGGCGATATCCAAGTTGCGAAGGGTAATGTCTGCGGCAAGCCTGGACAGCGCAGCTGTCTGCCCGCTTTCCGGGCGGTACATGGCGAAAAGAGGAAGGGCAAAACGGGTCTCTAACTGCCAGAAATATTCGCAGTCCAGATCCTTGCCGATCAGACTGTCCGGGCCAAATTCATTCTGTTTGTACCATGCGCCAGGAGCGAAACACTGATAATCCCGCGGAGAATCTGATTCGGCCATGGTCAGTGAGAACTTGGTGGAAAAACCCAATTCATCTCCAGCCGTAAGGACTCTGACTTGGCGTGACATGGTAAAGCCGGTATCGGAAGGCCGATAGTGGTCGGTAAAAGCAAAGGAAGCGCCGGAGGGAACGGACAGGATACCGGAAGCGGTCACGCCGTCCTTGTCTGGGGAGACTTCCGTATAGGGGCCGTCATAGAAAGCGCTGACGGCGGAATGGGTTTTGATGGTGACGAACAGAGGATGCCTGCAGAAATACAGCAGCTTTTCGCTCTGCATAACTTCCAGGCCCCCGTCCTGAAAGCTTAATTGATAGTCTTGAAAGAAAAGTTTCATGGAAAGTACCTCCTGATTCTATTCGGACGGCAGCTTTCGGGAAAGGCCGGAATATTACCGTCGCTGACTGTGTGCTCAAAATTCTACGGCGAGGCAGTTGACATACTGCGAGGGCAGCTTTTTGGGAAGCTTGACGCTTAACACGCCATAGCTTTGCGTGAAAGGAACAGAGCCTTCGCCCAACAGCCGTACCGCTTTGACTTGTTCTTTTTCAGTAAAAGTTTTGATGACCGTTACCTGGTTTTCGGGAGGGGCCATGAGGAAGGCGTATACGGTGTTTCCCTTTTGGGTAAAACGGTAATCAGAGGAAGTCCAGGGCGTGCGATCCTCTGTGAAGCCCTGAATGACTACATTGGTGGGGCCTTCCTTGTATACACGGAATGGACGCGTGCCATATATCGCTTCGTGGCAGATAGGGAACCATCCGGCCAGTTCTTCCAGAAGATAACGGGCTTCGTCATCGATCGTGCCGTCGGGCCGCTGCGGGATGTTCAACATCATGCAGCCGTTTTTGGAGACAATGTCCACCAGCATTTCAATGACCTGAGCAGGCCGCTTGTAGGTAGCCTGGGCATCGTAGAACCAGTGGCCGATACAGGTATCCGTCTGCCAGGGATGCTCTGGGATGTCAGGAAGTTGGCTCCGTTCGATATCCAGGATGCCGACTTCGTACATAGCGGGATTCCGATCCTTCTGCGTATATACTGCCTGATTGCTGCCATGCCTATCAATTGAACAATTGTATAGATATGAAATTACGTCCAACCCTGCGCTATAGTCGCTGCCGTCGTTGTTCTCCTGCTGGAAAGGAATAAAGCTGTCGGAATACAGCAGATCGGGCTGGAAGATATCGATCAGTTCATGCATCGCCTTCCTCCAGTATTCATGGAAAGCGGGATCCGCCGTCATCCACTCCGGTGCAAACTCGCCGAAACGTCCGTTTTGTTTCATTTCTTCCGCCAGCTTCTGGTTGGAGTGATAGAATTCGCGGTATTCCGGCTTATTCCCGTCATAAGGAACACCTTTATAAGGGCCGTAGGAATCAGCGCCCTTATTGGTATACCACCAATTAAAGGAGGCGGCTAGATGCTCGGAGAGACCGAAGGGCAGGTGGAAATTATCACAGGCATCTTTCCACATGCGGCAGATGTCTTTACCTGGCCCGATATTGACGGAATTAAAACGATTTACGGAAGATGCGTAATTAAAAAAGTTATCATGATGGGTGGCCTGGGCCATGAAATAACGCGCTCCCGCCCGGTAATATAGATCCATCAGTTCATCTGGCTGGAAATGCTCCGCTTTCCACATATGGCAGATATCAATATATCCCACTTTGGACGGATGGCCATAGTGAGCAACGTGGTATTGATACTGAGGGGAGCCCTGGATGTACATATTTCGTGCATACCAGTCGGAAGCCATGGGAACGCTCTGAGGGCCCCAGTGGCTCCAGATTCCGAATTTTACATCCCGAAACCAATCGGGACAACGATAGGTTCGCAGAGATTCAAAAGTAGCTTTAAAATGTTCTGCCATTGTATACCTCCCTTATCAAACATCATATTGACGTCTTTCATTGTAGCCAGTGAGACACTGTTTAAAAGGGAGAATATATCGGGGAAGGTGGAGAAAATATTGATCTCTTGTAAAGGAGGCAGAGACGTGAACGGATATTATGCAGAAAAGCTGATGCAGGCGGATGTGCGTCTGCTGATGGGGACCTTTAATACCTGTCCGCCGGAATGGGGGGCGGAAGGGGTCTGCTACACCTTTCATAAATTTTACTATTTTCAGAGCGGACAGTGCCGCCTTGAGATCGAGGGGGATGTCTATCACCCCAAGCCGGGGGAACTCTATCTGATTCCAGCCGGGAAACGGCATTCATATAGCCACAATCCGCAGGATCCGGTGACAAAGTATTGGTGTCATTTTGATTTGAACTTCGGGGGGATTCGGGAACTGAATTACTTGCCGGAAACGGTGATGTGCGTGCCGGACGGAAAACGGACAGCGTCATTGTTTCGCAGGATGTTTCGTTATCACAATTCTGTAGACCCTGCGGATCGGCTGCTGGAGAAGGCTGCTTTGTTGGAATTATTGGCGGTGTTCCTGGAGCGGATCGATGCGCAGAGGCTCCTTGACCATTTGAAGGATGATTTTCCATATCAGATGAGCCGGTATGTTCAGGAGCATCTGGCCGGGCCGATTCGGGTGAGTGACATGGCAGAATCTGTCCATCTGCAGCCCAGCTATTTTATCCAGAAATTTAAGAAGAGTTTCCATGTGACCCCCATCTGCTATGTGAACAGAATGCGATTGGAGAGAGCCGTCCGTTTGATGGAAGAATATCCGCAGAATGGACTGGAAGGAGTGGCGCAAGCTTCCGGTTTTGATGATTACCGATACTTTAG
>USKC01000080.1 GCA_900555195.1 uncultured Lachnospiraceae bacterium | reverse complement strand
AGAAGGTGCGGAAGTTCTGGATTGACCATGGCAAGGCCTGCATCCGCATCTCTCAGTATTTCGCGGAAGAGCTGGGAATGCCCTGTGCCATGAATATCTGGATCCCGGACGGCTACAAGGATGTTCCCGCGGATAGGCTTGGGCCCAGGGCAAGGTTCAAGGATTCCCTGGATCAGATCCTTTCCATTCCTTATGACAAGGAAAAAGTTCTGGTATGCCTGGAGTCCAAGGTGTTTGGAATTGGCCTGGAGTCCTATACGGTTGGATCCAGTGAATTCACCATCAACTATGCTTCCAGAAACAATGTGATCAGCCTCATGGACAATGGGCATTATCATCCCACGGAGATGGTTTCCGATAAAATCGCATCCATGCTGCTGTTCAATGACAAGATCGGCCTCCATGTTACCCGTCCCGTTCGCTGGGACAGCGACCATGTGGTGCTCTTTGATGATGAGACGAGGGAAATCGCCAAGGAGATTGTGAGGAACAATGCCATTGACAGGGTCCTTTTGGCGCTGGATTTCTTTGATGCCAGCATCAACCGCATCGCGGCCTGGACCGTGGGCATGAGGAATATGCAGAAGGCCCTGCTGTATGCGCTGGTTTCGCCCAACCAGCAGCTGAAAGAACTGCAGGATTCCAATCGCTTCACGGAGCTGATGGCGATGCAGGAAGAACTGAAAACCTATCCATTTGGAGATGTGTGGGATTATTTCTGCGAGAAGAACAATGTTCCGGTAAAAGGAGCATGGCTGGATGAGGTTCACAGATATGAGAAGGAAGTTCTCTCCAAGAGAGGATAAACATTCCACAAAGCATCCCGAACGGGAGACGTAAGGACGGTTCGGAAGGCGAAAAAGCGGCCTTCCGGGCCGCTTTTTGATGTGATAAAATACAGGCTCAAGTATCCAGGACAAACAATTCGGAGCCGTGTTCCCTGAGCCATTTTTTGCATTCTCTGTAGTCTGGCATGACCTGCTCCACAGCATTCCAGAACGCCCTGGAATGATCCATATGCTCTAGGTGGCACAGTTCATGAACGACCACATAGTCCAGGATTTTTGGAGGAGCCAGCATTAAACGGTAATTAAAGGACAGCGTTCCGCGGCTGGAACAGCTTCCCCATCTGGTTCGCTGTGCCCGGATCGTGATCCGCTGATAGGTTCCGCCTGTAAAGCGATGATAATAAGCTACCCGCTGCGGAATATATTCAGCGGCCGCCTGACGGTAACGTTTCTCCAGCGCCTGCTTCTGTGAGGCTGTCATTTGTTTTGGAAATTTTAGCATGTCTTTTCACCCAAAAATTTTTATGTACTCCCGCTGAAGGCGGGCTAAGCGGATGCGTAAATATATCCGGCCTGTGATCGTCGTCCTCATTATACGTTCTTTTGCTGTTTCCTTTCAAGGTCTTCTTGATTTCTTGAACGATTTTTGCTCAGGGAGATGTGGGAATGGTTACTACTCAGCCAGGTCTGCGCACAAGCTGCGCAGACCGTGCGAAAATGTACCGGCAGAAAGCATCCGGCCTATCGCGAAGCGATTGGAATGGCCGGATACAGTTATAATTCAGCCGAAGGCTGAATTATAACTGGGAATGAAAGAAGCGGGAAAAATCCTCTTTCCGAGCGGAAGAAAAATTGTTACAATGGATAGGCAGCAACGAACCAAAGGACGGCTCGATTGAAGTGGGCGTTGCAGAAAGGGATGAAAAAATGGAAAAGGCAAAGACGAAAGGGAAAAGGACGATGCTGGAAGGTTCACCGGGCGTTGTTTTGTTTTTGTTTGCGCTCCCCATGATCCTGGGAAATCTATTCCAGCAGTTTTATAATATGACAGATTCCATCATTGTCGGCCGTTTTGTGAGCGAGGATGCGTTGGCGGCGGTGGGTGCTTCTTATTCTCTGACGAATGTATTTGTTATGATAGCTATCGGAAGCGGGATCGGCGCCTCTGTCATAACATCTCAGTATCTGGGAGCCGAAGAATATGGAAAAATGAAGACCTCTGTGTATACTGCCCTGATCACTTTTTTGGGGCTTGGGATTGTTCTGGGCATTTTTGGATTTGTGCTGAATCGTCAGATCCTGGTCTGGCTGAATACACCGGGGAATATTCTGGATGCGGCGGGCGCTTATCTTGGAATTTATTTTTTAGGAATGCCTTTTTTGTTTATGTATAATATTCTGTCCTCCATGTTTAATGCGCTTGGCGATTCAAAGACGCCGCTAATGCTCTTGATTTTTTCGTCTGTAATGAATGTGATCCTGGATCTATGGTTTGTGATTTCTTTCGGGATGGGAGTGTCAGGCGTGGCGATCGCCACGGTCATGGCCCAGGGTATAGCAGCTGTGATTTCTTTTGCGCTGTTGATGCATCGGCTGCGCGGATTTGAAGCAAAGGAGAAAAGCGCGGTATATGATGTAAAGATCCTTTCTTCTATGATACGGATAGCTATTCCTTCTATTCTGCAGCAGTCGATCGTTTCTATAGGTATGTTGCTGGTACAGTCCGTAGTAAATGGATTTGGTTCATCCGTTCTGGCTGGTTATTCGGCGGGAACCAGGATTGAATCAATTTGTATCGTACCTATGATTTCTATGGGAAATGCAGTGTCTACCTTTACTGCCCAGAATATGGGGGCGGGCAAGCCGGAACGGGTTCGGGAGGGGTATCGTGCAGCTTATGGTATCGTGGCGGGATTTGCGGTGGTGATCCTTCTGACCGTGTCATTGTTCGGAGAAGGGATCGTGGGTGCGTTTATGGATACGGAAAGCGGAGGCCTTGCATTTGAAACCGGTTATGGCTATCTGTCCTTTATACGATTTTTCTTTATCTGCATTGGATTGAAGGCGATTACGGACGGCGTGCTGCGGGGCGCCGGGGATGTGGTGGTATTCACCCTGGCCAATCTGGTGAACCTGGCTCTGCGTGTGGCAGGGGCCTTCCTGCTGGCTCCGATGGTGGGCGTGGCGGCAGTCTGGTATGCGGTTCCGATCGGCTGGACGGTGAATTATCTGATTTCTTTTGTCCGGTATCTGACCGGGCAGTGGAGCAGGAAAAATCTGGTGACATCGAAAGGATAAGGGGAGAATCGTATGAAAAAAAGATGTATTATCGTAGGGGCAGGAGAACTCACGGTTTCTAAGATTCCCGTAGAAGAGGAGGATTTGGTCATCGCTGCGGATGGCGGTTATGCCTACTGCCGCAGGCTTGGCATCAGGCCGGACCTGATCTTGGGGGATTTCGATTCCATTGATTGCGCAAATGCGGAATTGGTGAAAGAAATCCGTGAAACAGAGCCGGAGCGAGTGATTACGCTTCCTGTGGAAAAGGATGATACGGATATGCTGGCAGCTTTAAAGGAGGGACTCAGAAGAGGCTGTGATGAATTCCTGATTTATGCGGGGATGGGCGGACGGTTTTCGCATACGCTGGCCAATGTTCAGTGCCTGAATTTCCTGAAGGAACAGGGAGCAGACGGACGATTGATGGAAGAAAAGGGGATGGCCCTTCTCCTGCGTGATGAAACGATTACCTTTGACAGCAAAAAAGAAGGGCTTTTATCCCTGTTTTCCTTGGGAGAAAGGGCGGTGGTTACCATCCGCAACATGAAATATCCGCTGGATAAGGCGGTTGTGACGAACAGCTTTCCAATCGGTGTCAGCAATGCCTTCATCGGAGAAGAAGCCAGCATTACGGCGGAAAGCGGAACGCTGCTGCTTCTGGTAGGAGAGCTGTGACTGTAGAAACCAAAGGTATGCAAAACTTTAGAAAGGAAGCGTTGCGTTTCTGCTCTTTTCTTCCGAAGGATCCTCCCCGGATGTATCCTCTGAAGGTTTCTTCCAGGAAGAGATGGCATCGATCAGTAAGGAAGAGATGGTTACCGTGACCAGGGAATAGGCGATCCGGTTCACAGGGATATAGGTGAGGGACAAAAGCAGTACCGTCAGATCTGTGGCCAGATAAGCTCTGGAGATCTTGCAGTGTGTGAGCTTGGAAATGACGAGCGCCAGAGCATCATCCCCTCCGCCGGATATTCCGTGACGGACGATCAGCCCCACTCCAACACCGATAAAGCAGGCGCCCAGGACGGCCGCCAGCAGAGGATAGGGAGTCAGGTCAGGAATCCGGAACGGAATACTGGTCCATAGTTTCAGAAAGAAGGCCAGACTGCAGGTGGCGGCGATGGAACGGGGGAGGAAGGCTTTCCCGAGAAAACGGAAGCCCGCCGCATAACAGACCGCATCCAAAATAGGAGAAACGATGGAAGTCGGGATATGAAACCAATAATTCAGCAAAAGGATCATCCCCAAAACCCCGCCTTCTGTGATCTGTACCCTTTGATGGATATTCACCATTCCAAAAGCGGAGATAGCTGTGCCCGCAAGGATGGAAAGAATAATTTTGGGCGGAAAAAGTATTATCATCTTCCCTTTCAGGATGAGAAAGGTTTCTTTGGCTCGTTCCATATGTATGTTCTTATGATCCAAGATGAATCCCTCTTTTCTTAAAAAATATGAATTCTGCATTTTGAGCGGACAGAACGGAGTCTGTTTCGATTCGTTTGAGTATGAGTATAAACTTTGGTATAATACTAAGGTCAAGAGGCCGTTGAAAAAAATTAAGCATGCGGTTGCTGTTTTGCCCTCCGCATATGCTGGCGGCGGAGAGCGGAACAGCATATGCAAGGCGGGGGTGATGGGAGAGAAAATGAAGGATTATTATACGGTAGGGGAGATTTCAAGGTTATATGGGATCGGTACGGATTCGCTGAGATATTATGAAGAGATCGGAGCCCTTTCTCCGAAGAGGGGGAAGAACAATTATCGGCTGTATTCTCTGAAGGATATATACCGTTTGAATATCATACGCGATCTGCTGACGCTGGGGGTTTCCATGAAGCAGATCCGGGAATATCTGGACTGCCAGAATATGGAGAGCACATTTCGGTTGCTCACATGGGAAATGGAGAAGGTGCAGGAGCAGCAGAGGCGGCTTCGGCAAATCGAGCGTTCAATACGGGAACGGACATGTCTTCTGCAGGAGTGCAGGAATGTGGAGGAAGGCCGGATTGAGCGGAAGCGGTATCCCAGGAGGAACTGTCTGAGGCTGAACGTGGAGATACGGCGGGACGAAGAGATGGATTATGCGGTAAAAAAACTTCAGAAGCGCCATGAGGATAAAATAAGAAGCCTTGGGGAGAGGCAGATCGGGGCCAGCATGTCTGCGGAAGATGTGCGCGGCGGGATTGAAAATGTGTTTTATTCCGTGTTTATTCTGCTGGAGGAAGACGGAGCGGGAGAGGAGTTCATGGAACTGCCGGAGGGGGATTACCTGACCGTGTATTACAAGGGCAGTTATAGGAATTCGGGCAGATGGGCTAGGCGGCTTCTGGAGGAGGCGGACAGACTGGGGTATGAGACGGATGAAAACGTGCTGGAATGGTATCCGGTGGACAATCGTTACACGGCGGAGCCGTCTGAATTTATAACACGGCTGGAAGTGGGCATAAAAAAACAGGGGCAAGAGCATGCGTATAAGCGAGCTTAACGCCTGCTTTTGCCCCTGTTTCCCCTCGCTATGAACCGTTACGATACGTTTTTAAATTGGCTCATATAGAGGTTGTAATAGAATCCCTTCTTTTCCATGAGCTGCGCTGCATTTCCTTCTTCGACGATGGTGCCGTTGTCGATGACGAAGATCCGATCCGCCTTCTGGATCGTGGAGAGGCGGTGGGCGATGACGAAGGAGGTACGGCCTTTCAGCAGATGTTCGATGCCCTCCTGGACCAGCAGTTCTGTTTTGGTATCGATGCTGGAAGTGGCTTCATCCAGGATCAGGATGCGCGGATCGGAGACCATGGTACGGGCGAAGGCGAGAAGCTGCTTTTGGCCGATGGAGAGGCCTCCGCCCCGTTCGCTCAGCACGGTATCATATCCTTTTTCCAGCTTCATGATGAACGCATGTGCATTGACCGCTTTGGCCGCTGCGACGATCTCTTCATCCGTTGCATCCAGTTTGCCGTATCTGATGTTGTCGCGGATGGTGCCGGAGAAGAGAAAATTGTCCTGAGTCATGATCCCCATCTGCCTGCGGAGACTTTCGATGGACACGTCGCGCACATCATAACCGTCTATGGTAACATGCCCTTCCTGGATGTCATAGAAACGGCTGATCAGGTTCACGATGGTGGTTTTGCCCGCGCCGGTGGGACCCACAAGGGCGATGGTTTCGCCCGGAGTGATGTGGAAGCTCACCTGATTGAGCACCTTTACTGTGCTGTCATAGGAAAAGGAAACACGGTCAAAGACCACCTCCCCTTTGATGGGAGGAAGCGTGCCCACCCCTTCGGCATCTTTGATGGCCGGCGGAGTATCCATGATTTCAAATACCCGTTCCGCACCGGCGATATTGGTAATCATCTGGTTATAGAAATTGCTCAGGTTCATGATCGGATGCCAGAACATGGACAGATAGGTTCCGAAGGCCAGGAACGTGCCGATGGAAACCCTGTCCGTCCCCAGGATGACGATGCCCATAAAATACAGGGAGAACATCCCGATGGCCCAGCACAGGTCGATGATGGGGCCGACGGCATCATTGAGCCGCACCGCATCCACAAAGGACTGGCGATGTTCCTTGGTGAGGTGCCGGAAAGTGTCCATGGTCTCGCCTTCCGCATGAAAACTCTGGATGATGCGGATGCCGGAAAGATCCTCGTGAACGAATGCGTTCAGGTTGGAAGATTTCTTCCGGTGAATCTGCCAGCGCACATGGGAACGGGTCTGGATGTACCAGATGCCCGCAGCCATCAGCGGCAGGCTGATCATGGCGGCTGCGGCGAGCAGCGGATCCTTTGCGAACATGATGACGGCTACGGCGCTGATGGTGATAAAATCAGGGATTAGCGTGGTCACGCAGTTGGACAGCACATCTTTCAGGGAATTAATATCCCCGATGATGCGCGCCAGAATTTTTCCTGTGGGCCGGCTGTCGAAAAAGGAAAAGTCCAGGGTCTGGATATGGACGTAGAGTTCCTGCCGGATTGTGACCAGGATATTGTTGCAGACTTTTGCCATGACGTACATACGGATTTTGATGCCTGCCACCATGATCAGATTGAGCAGGACGGCGATCAGGATCAGCCGGGAGAGGCCGGACAGGTCCCCTGCAGAGATGTAATCGTCCACGGCAGATTCCATAATCAGCGGATTAACCAGGTTGACAAATACGCAGAAAGCCATGATGAGAAGCACGCCTGCGATCTGTTTTTTATAGGCCAGAAGATAGGAGAAGAGGCGGGCCAGTGTGGCCGCTTTCCCTGCGGTTATGGTGGTTTCATCTTTTCTATAAGAATTCACGGCCATGATTTATGCCTCCTTTTGCGTGAGAATAGCGCCGTACTGGGCTTCCCAGGTTTCATAGTACAGACCCTTCTGCCCGAGCAGGCTTTCATGGGTTCCGCGTTCCTTGATGGCGCCGCCTTCCAGGACGATGATTTCATCCGCATGGCGTACGGCGCTGATGCGGTGCGCGATGATGATCTTGGTGGTATCCGGAAGCGCGAGCAGAGCTTGCTGGATAGCGTATTCGGTTTCCATGTCCAGCGCGCTGGTGGAATCATCCAGGATGAGGACGGGATTGTGTTTGGCAATCGCCCTGGCGATGCTGATGCGCTGCTTCTGACCGCCGGACAGCCCTACCCCGCGTTCCCCGATGACGGTTTCGTATTGTTCGCTCAGCCGTTCAATGAATGCGCTGGCCTGGGCGCTTTCGGCGGCGCAGCGGATATCCTCTTCACCCACCAGTTCCCTTTTCCCCAGGCGGACGTTTTCGCTGATCGTATCTGAGAAGAGGAACACGTCCTGCATGACCAGAGAGATGCTGCCCCGAAGCTGCTGCAGGGACAATTCCTTAATATTTACATCATCCAGCAGGATAGAGCCTTCCGTGGCATCATAAAGGCGTTCCAGCAGCTGGATGATGGACGTTTTCCCGGCTCCGGTAGCCCCCATGATGCCGAGGGTTTTGCCTGGCTCAATGCGAAAGGAGATATCGTGCAGGATCGCATGCCCGTCTTCTTTGTGAAAGCCCACATTCCTGAACTCGATTTTTCCGCTGACGTGTTCCAGCCGTTTCGGGACCTCCGGTTCGGTGATGGAGGGTTTGGAATTGTAGATTTTCCGTATCTTTCTGTAGCTGCCCACGCCTGAGGAGAAATCATTGGAAAGCCAGCCCAGCATTTCCATGGGCCATACGATATTCATGGAATATTCCACAAATGCGCTCAGGCTACCAAGAGAAAGCTGACCCGCGATCACCTGCCGTCCGCCCAGAAGAAGGACGATGAGCGGCAGCAGTTTGGTGATGAGGGAGAAACAGGGATAATATTTCACGAAAACCCGGGACTGCTTCATGTTCAGCTCATAATAGCGCTTGTTGTGGGAAAGAAATTTCCGGATTTCATAGGTTTCTCTGGCGAAAGCCTTGACGGTGCGCACGCCGGCCAGGTTTTCTTCCGCCACGGAGTTCAGGACAGCGTTCTCTTCACTGATTTCCTCATATACGGCGCCGAGACGGCGTTCTTCAAACACGGCGATGATGCCGGTTATAATCATGGCCGCCGTTGGGATCAGCGCCAGTTTCCAGTTCAGGTTGTACATGCAGAAGAGGACGAGGCAGGTATGGAAGATCACTTCCATGAGAAGCATGCTCACATAGCCCACCGCATTCCAGATCCGATCGATGTCGTCCTTAACCCGGCTCATCAGTTCGCCCGTGTTGTTCTTGTCAAAAAAATCTGCACCAAGTGACTGCAGATAGGTGAACAGATCCTCTCGGATATCCGTGGCGATGGAAGAACCGATCAGGTCGGAGGTAAACTCCTTGACGTAACCGAAGATACACCTTCCCGCACCGATTATTAGGAGAGCGCCTAACAGGTAGGCCAGTTCTCCCGTATTCCCTCCTACAATTACATCATCCACGATGAGCCTTGTGACCTGCGGAGAAAGCATATCCAGGGACACGGCGATCGCCATGGAAAAGAAGACGGTCAGATACCCGAAGGTATGCTGACGCAGATAGCTGGATAATTTTTTCATAATGACGAAATCCCCCTTTGTGTTGTGAACTCATAAGATGTGGAAACCGGCGCGGATTGCTTCCCTCAATCCCTCGTTTTTGAAAGCCAATGTCTGCGTGAGGAATGGTGATGGAAATAAAAAACGTGCAAGGCCATCAGGAAAAAGAGCGAAAAAAACCACGCCGGTTACCCGTCGTGGTAAAAGCCGCCTTCATTCTTTGGCCCGCACGCGAAAAACGCATGTGAAAATGCCGGTCATCAGACGATTTGTACCCGGAGGCAACCATATGCCAAACCATGATTGTGAATTAAAAATCGAACATTCTGTCTGAACATCAAGGCTTCCTCCTTTCTTAAAATAAACAGAAAATAATCAAACCAGAACCGCCTGTATGCGGTCAGATGCTTCAAGATTAATTATACCTTACACTGTGCCGTGTGTTTTGTCAACTGCTATTTTCCTGTTTCGCATCCACTGCATTCCTACCTGCCCGCAGAAGTCTGCTGCGGCTCCTGGCTTTGCGGCACAGCGGCGAAAGACTGTGCCGCAAGGCTGGCTTCAGTTGGATTGGGAGCGGTGAGAGGTCAGCTGTTGTAATCCTTGTCGATATTGATTACTGCATAATAGTGCGGATCGATTTCGTGGATTTTATTCTGCATATGGTGCAGGATTTCATCATCCCTAATGGAAAGGCCGAAGGGAACGAGTATATCGAAGATGATATTCGTATGGGTTGGCCCTTTCACGATGCGGAAGTCATGCAGGTTCAATGAGGGCTCAAGCTGGTGCAGCAGAAGGGTGATCTGGGCTTTGAGACGGTTGGTCTCTTCATCGTCTGTGAGAATGGGATCCATGTGGATGACCGCATCGCAGCGGAGTGTCTTTTTTAATTCCCGTTCTATATTGTCGATGGTATCGTGCAGATGCAGCATATCGCCTGAAGCGGGCACTTCGGCGTGCAGAGAGATCATGACCCGCCCCGGGCCGTAATCATGCACCACCAGATCATGGAGACCCAGGATTTCCGGGTTGCTTAAAACCAAATGTTCGATTTGGTCGACAAATTCCTTCTGCGGAGGCTGGCCCAGAAGGGGGCTGATGGTTTCCTTGGCGGAACGCAGGCCTGCAAAAAGAATGAACAGACCCACCAGGAGGCCGCACCAGCCGTCGATATGTAAACCGGTCAGATATCCGATAATTGTGGAAGCCAGTACCACGGCGGTGGAGAGCATGTCGCTGAAGCTGTCCGTTGCTGTGGCGGTCATGGCCGCGCTTTCGATCCTGATTCCAATCCTGCGGTTATACAGAAACATATAGAACTTCACAAGGATGGAGGCCACCAGAATGCCGATGACTACGGGCGTGCAGAGCGTGGCTTCCGGATGGATGATTTTATCTATGGAAGACTTTATCAGTTCCGCTCCCATGAGCAGGATCAAAAGGGAGACGAACAGGCCGGTCAGATATTCGATCCTTCCATGGCCGAAAGGATGGCTGTGGTCAGGCTCCTGCCCGGCCATTTTGAAGCCCACGAGCGTGATCAGGGAAGAACCGGCATCGGAAAGATTGTTAAACGCATCGGCAGTGATGGCGATGGAATTGCTGATGAGGCCGGCCAGAAACTTGCCGAAAAACAGCAGCGCATTCAGGCCGATTCCCACCGCTCCGCACAGAACGCCGTACGCCTGCCGTACTTCCGGCAGCTGTACCTGATCATGATCCTTTATCAATATTCTTGCAAGCAGCTTAAGCATGCGAAGCACCTCCGTTGTGAACATTTCTTCCTATTGTATATTCAAATGTTGCGAAATACAAGAACCATTTTTGCTAAGAAAAGATCCGGCGCCCTCCGAGTTCTGACACCCTTCCTGCCGGCGTGTTCCTCTG
>USKC01000079.1 GCA_900555195.1 uncultured Lachnospiraceae bacterium | reverse complement strand
ATGACAAGAAAATATTTTGAAAGCCTACCAGGAAACCCATTCCAATTTGAATATCATGAGAGCCCGGGGAAACACGAATGGAAGTTCTGGGATTTTTGGATACAGAAATTCTTGGATAAATTGTTTTAAAAAGGGAGAGTAGAAGCCCTCCGGAAATAGAGACCGTTTCAAGTTTTTGTGTAAACTAGAAAAATTGACATAAAATATATTATTAGTTACTCTGGGCAGAGCCGAATCTTTGAGGCTCTGCCCTTTCATGTATTATAATGCGGTTCCTGGACATGTCATGCAGGGCCGGTTTAGTCAGTCCTGTCAGATCGGTAGCTGCTTTATAATCTGGATAACCTTTCCTCGAAGAAAATCTTCAGTTGCGAGTGGAACTGAACACAGTCTTGCCGATAACCGATCCATTTTTTCGTTATGTCCATCATGGCCAGATACAGCATTTTTAAAAGACTATCATCGGAAGGGAACGTCATCTTGGCTTTTGTAACCTTCCGGAGCGGGCGATTAATTCCCTCGATGGCATTGGTGGTATAGATTAGATGGAGGATCGCTTCCGGGTACTTAAAATAGTTCGAAAGATTAGTCCAGTTGCCTTTTCAGAATTTCGCTATTTGGGGGTATTTTCTGTTCCATTTCGTTCATGGCCATTCGTTTGGCATACATGGAAATGAGTTTTCCATGTCTTGGGTGACAGTATTAGCCGTACCGTATTCTGGTATTTCTTTACACTCTGTGATTCAAACTCGCCTTTCCGATCACGGGGAATATCGATTGCCATATCTCCATAACTAGTATGTATAGCTTTCTGAAAATAACCATTTCTGGAACGAGCGGTCTCCTTGTTACGGTAATCGTACTTGGAATATCCCAGTTCCTTGTTCATTTCCCTATCCAGGGTTCCTTCCATCATAGGGGACATCATATCCCTCATGATGGAATTTACATCCGTTCCGTCTTTTACCTTAACATTGTTTACCTTCAGGTAGTTACCCATCATTCCTTGAAGAGATGTTTTTTGTGGAGTATCCTTTTTCCTTGCAATAAAATAACCCTCTAAACTGATAAGTCTATCTTACATCAGTTTAAAGGGTTACACAAACTTTGGGATACTCCCACTTTTTTTATTCCGCCACAGTCACAGAAGTGATATGGGGATTCACGCCTTCATACCAGTACAGGAAGCCTTCCATATCGATGGTATCGCCGATCTGCAGTTCCTTCACCGCTGCATAGACATCCGTGCTGCTGTCGCACAGATAGGATTCGATGGTGAAGGTATAGGTCTCTCCATTATAGGAAGCGTTGAAATACAGGTCATCCCCCTCGGCACCTGAGCCGTCGTAGTTATAAAGAAACGCCACGTCATTGCCGTCCGCATCCTGGCCGGCAGCTTCCACAGTCATTCCGGTGAAGGATACGAATTCGTTCTGATGGTCAATCAGCTCGTCGGAGCCCAGAAGATCCGTCACGTCAAGCGCTTCTGCGACAAACGTATCCCCATCTTCCACGAATTCAAAGGTAGCATCCATGAGTTCAATTTCACCGGACCATTCGCTCTTGTATCCGGTTACGCGGATTTTGGTTCCGGGAACCAGCTTTTCATAATCTTCTTCCGAGCAGGCCATATCATAGAAGAAATAAGCGCCGTCCTGATCCTGCGCATAAACGGTAGCCTTGTCTTCCCACCAGGACTGTTTTGCCTGTACATAGGCTTCTACTGTAACAAGGGAATCCAGTTCAGCAGCCATGTATTCTTCATGGCTCAGAACCTCTCCGGACTGGGCAGCAGCTGTTTCCGTACCTTCTGCGGCAGAAGTTTCTTCAGCAGCGGTGCTCTCTTCAGCAACAGTACTTTCTGCGGCTGCGCTCTCCGTCTCCGCAGCGGTGCTTTCCACAACGGAACTCTCTGCAGCGGAACTTTCTACAGCCGTATCCGCCTCTGAAGAGGCCTGCTGCGTTCCTCCGCCTGCACAGCCCGTCAGGGATAATACCATGGAAAGGGCCAGAATCATAGGTAAACTCTTTTTCATAACGTTTCTCCTTCTTTTACTCAATGAGAGAATTTTTGATAAACATCTATATTATAGTCCAAAAATTTAGGAAATCAATGCTTTTTACGCCTTTTTTGCATTCAATGTTACTACTCAGCCCTCCGCATATGCCGTTCCGCCTCCCTTGCTTGTGACACCTGGTTCCCCAGGCCCGGGCATTCAGCTTCTGCGGCGCAGGGTTCGGCTGCATTCTTTTTACGCAAACCACTTTAAAAATTGGCTGTTTCTAAGCCTTGCATGCGGGAAGTTCACCCGCATGGCGGCTAAACTCCGCCCCCCATGGGGCGTCAAACAACGCCGCCAGAGCGTGCGGGTGAACTTCCCGCAAGTAGAAAGGAGCGGCCAGCTACGCTGTCGCGTCTGCGTCGTTTTCTCGCGCATTTAAAAAGCGGATGGTCCCCATTTGAGACCCATCCGCTTTTTATTCGATTGGAGATTCCATTTCCTATCGAGCTAAAAAGGCATTCGCGCATCATTCAGCAGCCTGTTCTTCCTTGGCCACAATCGCGATCCCCAGTTCCTCCAGCTGCTTATCATCCACCACATTTGGCGCTTCTGACATCAGGCAGGAAGCATCCTTTACCTTCGGGAATGCGATCACTTCACGGATGCTGTCCGCTCCGGTCAGCAGCATCACTAGCCGATCCAGGCCATATGCCAGCCCTGCATGCGGCGGCACTCCGTACTTAAACGCATCGAGCAGGAAGCCAAATCGTTCATACGCGCTTTCCTTCGTGAAGCCCAAAGCCTCAAACATCCTCTCCTGGATTCCGTTATCAGAAATTCTCACGCTTCCGCCGCCAAGCTCAACCCCGTTCAGGACGATATCATAGGCTTTGGCGCGCACTTTTCCAGGCTGTGTTTCCAGCATATCCAGATCCTCTTCCATGGGCATGGTGAAAGGATGATGCATGGCCACAAATCTGTTTTCCTCCTCGCTCCACTCAAACAGAGGGAACTGGGTTATCCAGAGGAAATTGAACTTGCTCTCATCGATCAACCCCAGCTGGTGTCCCAGTTCCAGGCGCAATCCGCCGAGCACATTGTATACGATGGAATTCTTATCCGCAGCGAAAAGCAGCAGGTCTCCCTTTTCCCCGCCCATGGCTGCAACCAGGGCATCCAGCTGTTCCTGGGTCATGAACTTGGCAAAAGAGGATTTATATGTTCCGTCCGGCTGTACGGACAGATAAGCCAAGCCCTTCGCTCCATAGCCCTTGGCGAAGTCAACCAGGGCGTCAATCTTCTTTCTGGGCATCTGCGCCTGCCCTTTCACATTCAGGCCGCGTACTGAACCGCCGTTTTCCAGAGCGGAGGTAAATACGCCGAAGCCGCAGCCCGCGACCGTCTCAGACACATCCTGCAGTTCCATGCCAAAACGGGTGTCCGGTTTGTCAGAACCGAACCGATCCATAGCTTCCTGCCAAGGCATCCGCTGAATCGGAAGCTGCACATCCAAACCAATGGCTTCCTTGCAGATATACCGGATCAGCCGTTCATTTACTTCAATCACATCATCCACATCCACAAAGGACAGCTCCATATCCACCTGGGTGAACTCCGGCTGTCTGTCCGCACGCAGATCTTCGTCCCGGAAACATCTGGCGATCTGGAAATACCTGTCATATCCGGAGCACATCAGAAGCTGCTTAAAAATCTGAGGAGACTGCGGAAGCGCATAGAACATGCCCGGATGCACACGGCTGGGTACCAGATAATCTCTGGCTCCTTCCGGCGTGGACTTGGTGAGCATGGGCGTCTCGATCTCCAGGAATCCTTCTTTCGTCATGAACTCCCGAATCGCCATGGTGATCCGGCTCCTGAGCATGATCTTTTCCTGCAGATCCGGCCTTCTCAGATCCAGATAACGATATTTTAAGCGCAGTTCCTCCTTGGTCTTGGATCCCTCTTCGATGGGAAAAGGAGGGGTAAGGGCTTCGGAAAGGATGCGCACTTCCTGCGCCCGGATCTCAATTTCTCCGGTGGCCAGGTTCTCGTTGACCGCTCCTGCTCTTCTCTCCACTCTGCCGCAGACAGCGATCACATATTCACTGCGCAGCTTTTCCGCCTTGGCGAAACCTTCCGCTCCCACATCTCCCTCTTCAAAAATGATCTGCAGAATGCCGGAACGGTCTCTCAAATCCACGAAAATAATTCCGCCCTTATTTCTCTGTTTAGCGACCCATCCCATCACGGTAACGCTCTCGCCCGCATTGGCTGCGGACAGTTCCGCACATCTGTGGGTCCTTTTCAATCCCTTCATTGATTCAGCCATAGTGATCTCCTTCCCCTGTCTATCTGAGCGGATCCTTATAAAACTCCCGGAATTCCTCCCAGCCTTCTTTCATCAGCTGTTCCTTCTGGAACTTTTTGTTCTTATTCATCCTTGCCACCAGAACCTGGGTCCCGGCTGCGCGTTCCTCCTGCGCCTTCGCAATGCAATCACACAGTTCCTTGCCCGCCACGCCTTTTTCGATCAAATAGGCGACCTTTTTCGGCTGCTCCGGAATCTGGAAGCCGTTTTCCATCATCAGCATAATGATCCGCTCGAAACCGATGGAAAATCCACAGGCCGGCACATCATGTCCCGTAAACTTGCCGACCATTTTATCATACCTGCCGCCCCCGCCGCAGCTTCCGCCAAACTGCGGAATCGCGATCTCGAAGATGGTTCCCGTATAATAAGACATGCCCCGCACCAGCGTGGGATCAAACAGGATTTCAAAATCCGCTGTCTTCGTCGCCTCCACGCTCTCCGTGATCTCACGCAGATTGGACACTACTTCTTCCTCCAATACGCCGGAAAGCTTATCCGCCAGGTAGGCCAGGCCGTCCGGCGCATCCTTCATGCCTGTGAACAGGCTCAGATAACGGTCAATGTTCTCCTGCGCCAGACCAACTTCCGCCAGTTCCCTGGCCACGCCTTCCAGGCCGATCTTATCCATTTTATCGAGAATGATGAACACCGCATCATAACTCTCCTCTGGGAAACCGCTGTAAGCCGCCATTGCTTTGAGGATTCGCCGTTCATTGATGCGGATCTGGAAATCATGGAAGCCAAGCCTGCCCAGCGTAGTGGTGGTGGCCAGGATCAGTTCAATTTCTGCCAGATTGGAAGGCTCTCCGAGAATATCAATGTCGCACTGCATGAATTGGCGGTATCTGCCGCGCTGCGGTCTCTCCGCCCTCCATACATTTCCCATCTGCAGCGCCTTAAACGGCGTTGGAAGCTGGCTGGCATTATTGGAATAAAACCGCACGAGCGGAACCGTCAGGTCATAACGGAGACCGCCATCCACCAGATCCGCTTCTTCTTTGGCGGCATCCAGATCCAGCTTTTCTCCCCTTTTTAAAATTTTAAAGATCAGCTTTTCATTTTCCCCGCCCTGCTTGTTCGTCAGATTGGCGATGTTCTCCACACTGGGGGTCTCGATAGAGGTAAAGCCAAACTTTCCGTAAGTATCCTTAATCACACGGATACAATAATCCCTCAGCTGCATTTCTGCCGGCAGGATATCTTTCATTCCCGTCACCGGTTTCTTACTCAATGCCATTGTATTTTCCTCTCATTCTGCCGCACAGCGGCTGTACATTTCCATTAAGACATGTACCGATTTTACACTTTTTTTCCATCCTGTGCAAGAGGGAACTGGACGCATCCACCCGGCGCAGGCCGCATATCCTCCAGCATTCCCTTTCCCACCTTTATTGGGCCTCTCCCAGAAGTTTTCTCTTTCTTTCAATCATCTCATCGATCTTCTTCAAATACAGCGCCACTTCCTTTACGTTTTCGCAGCGCTCGATCAGGCCGTCCGGATGCACGGCTTTGGAGATCGTTCCTGCTCCCAATGCCATAATCGTTTGCTTTTCTTCCATGATGAGGATGTTATAAAGGCCAAAATGTCCTTCTGTGGCATAGCCCACATTCTCCAGGTTGCCTGACATATTCTTCTGGCGATAGAGATAATAGGGCTTCATTCCCAATTCCTTTGCCGCCTGTGCAGCGATTCCCATCGTCTCCTCCGTATTATGGAGCATGCCCAGCCCGTTTTTCTCTATCCACTGGCTCATTTTGGAAGCCCGCTTCACCGCGAGAGAATGGACGGTAAGGCTGTCCGGAGCCAGGGCTTTTATCTCTTCCATGGTGTGCCGCACCTGTTCGGCCTCTTCTCCCGGCAGACCCAGGATCAAGTCCATATTGATGTTGTCAAACCCTTCCTGCCTGGCAAGCCAGAACGCCTGTTTCACCTGTTCTACCGTATGGCGGCGTCCGATAAAATCCAGCGTCTGCTGATTCATGGTCTGAGGATTCACGGAAATGCGGGTGACGCCGAATTTTTTCAATACGCGCAGTTTGCCTGCCGTGATGCTGTCCGCCCTGCCGGCTTCCACTGTGAATTCCTTCACCTGTGAAAAATCGAAGGTAGCCCGCAGGCGTCCCAACAGCCGCTCCAATTCCTCCTCGTTGAGCGTGGTGGGCGTCCCTCCTCCGATATAGACGCTGTCCAGCACCTTGCCTTTACACGCTTCTTTCACATAGTCCATTTCCTTTTCCAGGGCGTCCAGATATTCCCCAACCCGTTCCCTCCAGGAATGGATCGGGAAAGACGTAAAGGAACAGTAAAGGCAGGTGGTCGGGCAGAACGGAATTCCTATGTAAAGGCTGTAGCCCTCTTCGTAATGAATCCCTTTCAGAATTTCTTTTTCCCTGCAGGCGATATCAATGGCAAGGTCCGCCTTCTCCTCACTGCAGTAATATGTCTCTTTCATGAAGGAACGGATCGCATCCTCGCTCTCTCCCGCTTCCAGAAGCTGCATGGCGATTTTAGCCGGCCGGATCCCGGTCAGCGTTCCCCAGGGAAGGGACTTGCCCGTTCTGGCAGAAAGCAGCCTGTACAGCAGCCGTTTCAGTTCATTCTTAACCTCTCCCTTGTCATCCGGCCGGCTTAAATGGATCGTCTCCTTCTCTCCCGAAAGGGAGGCTGTAATCTCTTCCTTTCCAAAAGCGATATCGAGTTCCGGATTCTCTCCATCCGACTCCAGCGCCTTCGTCCCTTCCACAAAAACCTTCACGGTTTCTGCCGGATAAAACGCCTTGACAATGGAATGGATATCGTATTCATATCTTGACTCATTCAGCTTTACCGCCAACATCGTATTGTCCTTCCTTCCAATGAAATGATGTCCTCTTCTGTTTCCCCTTTCCGCAGCCGATCGAACGGGTGCCGGAAAGGAGTTTTCCTGTCGTGCAAAAAAGCGGGGCCGTTTCTTTCCCCGCCTCTGTCCTATTTACCTATACGCCGAAGCCCTTCTGTGCTGAAGGGCACGCTGCAGATTGGAAATTCAGCGCAGCCGCCTCTATGCCGCTTCGGCACAAACCCCGCTTCGTTCCATGCAGGCATATACTCACTGGCAATATGGATTATACTGTTTTTCCTCTCCGATGGTTGTGGCTTCCCCATGGCCCGAATAGACCCGCACATCATCAGGCAGAATCAGCAGCCGTTCCTTAACGGAGCGCACCAGCGAGCTCATGCTTCCGGTAGGAAGATCCGTTCTTCCCACGGAGCCTTCAAACAGCGTATCCCCTGAAAACAGAATTTTTTCTTCTTCCATATAATAACAGCAGCTGCCCGCTGTATGGCCAGGTGTTGCGATCAGCCGCAGCCGAAATCCTGCCAGTTCCAAAACAGCGCCGTCCTTCTCATAATGATCAGCTTTCACCGTCTCCGGCCGTCCGGCATCCGCAGACACATTCTGATGCGCATCTTCACACAGCGCCTTTTCTCCTTCATAAGCATAGATCTCGGCTCCTGAAAGACGCCGGAGTTCGTTCGCCCCCCATATATGGTCAAAGTGTCCATGTGTCAGAAGGATCGCCGCAACTTCAAACCCTTTCTGGCGAAGCGCTTCCCATATCTGCCCTCCCCGATCCGCCGGATCGATCACGAGAACCTCTTTTTCCCCTTCCCGATACAGAAAATAACAGTTTGTCTGGCAGATGCTCAAGACCATCCGCCCGATTTTAACCTTGGACATGCTGGCTCCTCCTCTTCGCCCGTCAGCTCCGTTCAATGTCTATCACGCTCTCTATCGTCCTGATCTTATCAATGATGCGGTTTAGTTCTTCCCTGCTGGATATCTCGAAAGAGGCGGACAATGTGGCCAGCCCCTGCTTGTTGGTGCGGGTGTTCATGGAAAGGATATCGATATTCTTTTCCGTAAGCGCCCTGGAGATATCCGCAAGCAAACCGCTCCTGTTATTGGCGTAGATCACTATCTCCGCCATATATTTCTCGCCCTGACCGCTCTCCGCAGAATTCTCCCAATCCGCATCAATCAGCCTTGCCCGCTCAGACTCAGGCAGATTCAATACGTTTACGCAATCCGTCCTGTGGATGGAAATTCCACGTCCCCGGGTGACAAAGCCGATTATTTCATCTCCGGGCACCGGTGAACAGCACTTGGAGAAACGAACGGCCACATCATGGATTCCCTTCACCACGATCCCGTTCTTGCTCTTGGCCCTGGGAAGCATTTGACGGGCCTGCGCATTCTCCGCCACACTGGCAAGCACTTCTTCATTGCTGAGGACCTTGGGATGATCCCTATCGTAGAGTTCCTGCATGCGGTTGAGGATCTGTCCCTCCTTCAGGCCTCCATGGCCCACAGCCGCAAGCAGGGAATCCCAGTCTTTAAATCCATACTTCTTCATCTGGGCCTCCATATACGGAGGCTTCAGCAGTTCAGAGGCAACAAGCCCTTTCGCCTTACAGTAGGCCAGCAGCATTTCCTTTCCCTTGGTAATGTTCTCTTCTTTGAACTCGTTCTTAAACCACTGATTGATCTTGCTCTTGGCCTGGGTGCTTTTCACCAGATTCAGCCAGTCCCGGCTGGGTCCCTTGGAATTCTGGGACGTAAGTATCTCAATTCGATCCCCATTCTGTATCTCATAGTCAATATTGACCAGCTTCCCGTTCACGCGCGCCCCGATCATCTTATTTCCCACCGCCGTATGGACGCTGTAAGCGAAATCAATGGGCGTACTTCCTGCAGGAAGCGTTTTCACGTCTCCTGTGGGGGTGAAGCAGTATACGGTATCGGAAAACAGATCCAGATCGCTCTTCAGCAGATTCATGAACTCCTTGTTATCCGACATATCCCTCTGCCATTCCAGGATCTGACGCAGCCAGGCCAGCTTCTCTTCTTCCTGCGCCTGTACTTTCTTCCCATCGGAAGCCTCTTTATATTTCCAATGTGCCGCGATACCGAATTCCGCCGCCTTATGCATTTCCACCGTCCGGATCTGGATCTCAAACGGCTGGCCGGAAGAACCAATCACCGTGGTGTGCAGCGACTGATACATATTCGCTTTGGGCATTGCGATATAATCTTTAAAACGGCCGGGAATCGGCTTATACATCTCGTGGATGACTCCCAGAGCCGCATAGCAGTCTTTTACGGAATCCACAATAATCCGCACGGCAAACAGATCGTAGATCTGATCCAGCGTCTTATTCTGGTTCTTCATCTTTTTATATATGCTGAAAAAATGCTTTACACGTCCATCCAGCCGCGCCTTGATGCCGGCGTTCTTCATGTGCTCCGCCACTTCTTCCACGA
Source organism: uncultured Lachnospiraceae bacterium (assembly GCA_900555195.1). Lineage (GTDB taxonomy): Bacteria > Bacillota > Clostridia > Lachnospirales > Lachnospiraceae > Eisenbergiella. Next base: position 1,363 of record USKC01000079.1, on the reverse strand, counting down.
TCTGACGGATATATGCTTCCCGCTCGCTCCTTCGGATGGCGATTTTGTCAACCAGGTCATAATAGACATCCGGCTCCAGATACTTCAGGGAAAGGTCATCCAACTCCACCTTGATCTTGGAAATTCCAAGCCTCTGGGCAATTGGAGCATAGATCTCCATGGTCTCCCGAGCTTTCTTCTGCTGCTTTTCCGGGGACTGATATTTCAGCGTACGCATGTTGTGAAGGCGGTCAGCCAGCTTTATCATAATGACGCGGATATCTTTTGCCATGGCCAGGAACATCTTGCGGAGGTTCTCAGCCTGCACTTCCTGCTGATCCAGCGTTTTGTTTCCCTGCTCGCTGGAGAAATCGGTCTGTTCCAGCTTGGTCACGCCGTCCACCAGAAGGGCCACATCCGGTCCGAATTCCCTTTCCAGATCCGCTTCCGTCATGAACGTATCTTCCACCACATCATGCAGCAGGCCGGCTTCAATCGTTTCCTTATCCAGTTCCAGGTCAGCGAGAATGATTGCCACACACAGCGGATGGATGACATAGGGCTCGCCCGATTTGCGCACCTGTCCTTTATGCGCTTCAGAAGCGACCTTATACGCCTTCTCGATCATTGATATATCATCGGACGGATGATATTTACGCACGCGCGCAATCAAGTCCTGATACAACTCCTCAGGACTCAGATATTCCTTCATCGCTTCAATCCGTCCGTCGTCCAGAACCAGGCTGTCTCCCTTGTCCCCGGACTGACGGGCAATATTTCCTCCGCCCTCATACACGATTGGGGCCTTTTTCTCCGAATGCTCCGATTTCCTATCAGAGGGCCCCGGCTTTGCCGTGCCTGTCGTCTTTTCTTCCGTCATACCTATCATCATCCCCGGCGTTCTCATCAACTGGTTTTACAGGGCTCCTTTAATTGCCTTCATACTGAATCGCCGCATCCAGACGATATCCGGCGACCTTCTCCCGGCCTTTCAGGCCCATGAGTTCCATCAGCACAACGATGCCAACCACCTGCCCTCCCAGAGATTCCACCAGGCGGATCATCGCCTCTGTGGTTCCTCCCGTCGCGATCAGGTCATCCACGATCAACACCTTCTGTCCCTCCTTGATCGCATCCTTGTGTATCTCTATGGTAGCTGTTCCGTATTCCAACTCATATTCCATGGATACGGTATCACAGGGAAGTTTCCCTTTCTTGCGGATCAGCACAAAGGGCTTATGATTATTGTATGCAATCGGCGTTCCAAAAATAAATCCCCGTGATTCTGCCCCGACCACCACATCATACTCCAGATCTTTCACCAAATCCTGCATCGTATCGATCGCCAGATGCAGCCCATCCGCATCCTGAAGGACACTCGTCA